>NZ_CAMZCS010000023.1 GCF_947305105.1 uncultured Fibrobacter sp.
TCGGGCAAATCCTGGTTATCAAATAATCCGCATCAATATCAATAGATTGTTCTAGAACTTGCGTTCCCACTAAAATTCGACCACAAGTATTTCGCTTAGAATAGCCATTTTTTCCGTACAGAGAAACCCACTTATTTTCTATTTCAGAGCGTTGCTTCTTTATAAATCTGGAATGAATCAATCCACATTCCAAGCCCATTTCAGCAGATTTAGCGGCCAGTTTCTTGAAAACATCCTGAGCATCAGCAACAGTATTTTCTATCCAAAGAACTTGTTCCCCATTTTCAGCTTTTTCCAAAGCAACGTCAAAAGCCTTTTTATCATCTTTGCTTATTTGAATAGAGACATTCCGGTTAGATTCTCCCAAACTCGAAATTTCAGAAAAAGTCTTGTCCGTTTGGCTAGAAATTAGGGGATAACTATCGTTTAATACTTGTTCAAACGGTAAATCCAAAATTTTCTTTTTCTGGGATGAAGTCAATGTTGCACTTAAAATGATTACAGTACATCCAATGTGCTTTAATTCATCAACAAGGGCGTTCATTATCGTTCCTGTATAGGAATCGTAGCTATGCACTTCATCAAGAATCACAACCTTCCCAGCCAATCCAAACGCACGCACCATACTGTGCTTTACATTCATTGCCGCCATAAGCGCTTGGTCAATAGTTCCAACGGCAAAAGGAGCCAGAATTCCTCGCTTTTTGGAATCAAACCAAGACTTACCAACTTTGGCATCTTCACCAAAAGCGTCTTCTTCGAGCCAAGCTGAACTATGCAACAACTTTAAGCAATACGAGGATTCTTCGCCTACGATTTTTTCGAGAAACAACTGCACGCGTTCATAAATTTTATTAGATGTCAACTGAGTCGGAAGACCAAAATAAATTCCAGAAGCAAGACCTTTTTCAAGCATTTTATAAGCCGCATAAAGAGCCGCTTCAGTTTTTCCTAAGCCCATCGGAGCTTCCAAAACATAAACTCCGGGAGAAGAAACAGATTCAAAAAGATCCGACTGAATTTTTCTAGGAGAAAATCCAAAAATATCTTCGAATTGGAGTCCTTTCTTTATAGAAAGTGGAATAAAACCAGCATTATGGACAGCCCTATGAGCAATCTTTTTCAAATCATCTTTACTATAAGAATGATTTTGCTGAATATTGCCAAAATAACCACCAGAAGCAAGCCAGTCTGCAACAGTAATGAAACCACCTATAACACAAGCCTGCTTCCATTCGTTTAAATTATTTGAACCAGAATAAGGGAAACTCCGCTTCAAGTTCTCAATAAGCTTATGACGTAATGAGGTCCAATTATCACCGCCATAAATATCACTATTCTCCGCAACAGGGCTAAAATTAGGTTTAAAGCCGTGATGCATTCCTTCAATAATTGCAAGCATTTTTTGTTCAGGAAAGCTACTTTCAACAGATACCTGAGAAATCTTTCCATGAAAACTCACATCTTTTCGTTTTGCTCTATTTTCATTAGCGCTTTGCAACTGAGGAAAATCTTTAACATTACCAAGCCAAGATGTGTATATCATCCGTTGAAAATCTGGACTAATCTTTCCAACATCATGTATAGACGCAAAAAACGGAGCCGATTCTGTAAGAATCTGCTTCATATTATCAATTAAAGACCTGCATAATTCCTCTGCAACAAAACCCGTTATCAAGCAATGCTCAGCAACAGAAACACCGGGCTTTGATTCGCCCGTTTTTTCATCAACAACAAGTTTAGCAAGGCACATACCCAATGGAAGAGCCTCTATATCTTTACTAAAAAAAGTTTTTTGTTTACATCCAAGCATAAATCACATATAATATAAGTAGTCACTGCGTCATTTTTTGACGCAATGACTACTTAGTGGCGTAAATTTTTATTAACATTTCGCAAAAAAAATTGAAAGAAATTCACAATGAGCTGGAAAACTTTCAAAAAAGGATAACAAAGAAGGTCTTCATCTATATAAAAAAATGTCCATATTGATGTTGACAAAATTCAAAAAGTGGCGATAAAATCGTCTCTAACGGCGCAATTAGGAATAGAACATATTCCATGAAAAAAGTGCGGCATTTCCTACCCACAAAAATAAAATTATATTTAACTTCGATTGCTGCAAGGAACTCCGATGCGAAAGAAACCGTCAGAACTGGATTTTGAAGAATACATTCGTCAGGTCGAGCCCGCCAAGCGGGAAAAGTCCTACGCATGGTCTACGGCTATCGGCTTGCAGCAGGTTGATGGCCTGACGCCTTCAGATTATCTGCTCGAAGTTGCCAAGAAAAACATCGAGGGGAAAATTTCCCTGAACAAGGCGCAAGCGCTCATTGATTCTTATTACGAATCGAAGACTGAACGGGCGGATGACCAGGACGAAACGGAAGAAGCGGACAAGGTTTCGACCCGCATTGCACAGGTTTTGAGTGAAAAGGCGTTCAGTTTCTCGCCGTCTTTCTTGATAGCCATCCACAAGCGTCTCTTTGATCGGATTCTCAAACATGCCGGAGAAATCCGCAAATACAACATTTCAAAAAAGGAATGGGTGCTGAACGGGGATTCCGTGATGTATGGGGCTTCATACGAGTTACGGATGGCCCTGGATTACGATTTTGAACGTGAACGCGAATTCAATTACAGCAACTTGAGCATGGACGAGATTGTCCGGCACTTGACGTTTTTCGTATCGAGTCTATGGCAGATTCACGCCTTTGGCGAGGGCAACACGCGTACGACTGCGGTTTTTACCATCAAGTACCTGCGTTCCATGGGATTCAAGGTCGGGAACGATATCTTCGCCAAGAATTCGTGGTATTTCAGGAATGCGCTCGTCCGTGCCAATTACAAGAATGTGAGAAAGGGAATCCAGCAGGAGCCGGAGCATCTTGAAAAGTTCTTCCGGAACCTGCTAATGGGCGAACATAACGAACTGAAAAACCGCTATTTGCATGTTGACTACAAGAAGACACAAAGCCGCATCAATACTGAAAAATCAAGTCCAAAAGCAACGAAAAAACGTGGTAAAAATGTCCCTGTAAATGTCCCTGTAAATGTCCCTGTAAATGTCTCTCTAAAAGACCGACCAAAAAAGATTATTGCAGTTCTCTCCAAAGACCCTCATGTGTCAGCCACAAAGCTTGCTGAAAAATTTGGCGTTACAGAAAAAACAATCAAAAGAGATTTGCAGTTACTGAAGCAGCAAAATTTGATTACCCGTGTTGGTGCCGACAAAAACGGCTATTGGAAATTACGATAAAAAACCATCAAAATTTCAACAAAATTCATTTGTGTCATTTTATGTCACACTCTAAATCTATATTTTCATTGTAACCTTCAACAAGGAGGCCTACAATGGCAAACGAAATCTTCTACGTCAAGGTCGAAACTTCCAAGGCGGCGACTGTCTACGCCTTCAGCCGGAGCGATACCGGCATCATGGACTACGCGGGCACGGCATCGCCTTCTGCCAGCGATCTTTCGCAGATGCAGTGCGTCGAGGGAAGTTCGTATTTCACGCCTTCGTGGTACACCTACCTGCCCAAGGCTTTGCAGGCAGAGATTACTGTCTTTATCCCGGCGGCTATCAAGGACCTGGATGCAAACCAGTACTCCTTCTTACTGCACGTGGGCGCCCTGCTGCTCGCCATCCAAGAACGCGACAGCCTTCTCACGGCCGAGCTCCTGCACCGGCGTTCGATGGTATTCGCGAACTTCACGCCCATCTTGCTGCATATCCTGAAGCCCATTGCAGCCGAGGCGCTTTTCGCCTGGGTGTACGGGAGTTTCCGTGGCGACAGCAACTTCAAGAATGTCTACGCGGTCGATGCGCCTATTTCTACTGGCGAGACCGACACGGCGACAATCCTCCTTGCGGCCGCGCGCGACACGCTCAAGCCCGCTCCGCACAAGGAATCGCCCGAAGAGATGTTCATCCGCTACTTCGGCGAAGGCGACGCGCAACATTTCGATTTCACTATCGGGATTGTCGGCGCATCGAACCACCCGTGGGTCGATGGTGTCGAGAAATTCGGAGTCCTCTCCGATGCTGCCGTCAGTTTCCATTTCGGCGACGACCCTGCGGCCGCTGGCAAAAAACATCAGGAAATCTTTGCATCGCTCAAGGCAAAGGTGCAGGCGGAGCCGTACAACCCGCACGACCACAACGCCATCTGCGTGAGCATCGACGATCTGGAATCTATCTTGAAGGGTGTCCCGAGCAAGAGCAAGGCGGGTTACCTGCGGGCAACAGGCGCCGCCATTCTCCGCAAGGCGCGTCCGAACCTGTACAGCTACGAATCTGCGCTTTGGCGCATCGGCGGCAATCCCGATTACTTCGAGAATGCCATCGTGATGCGGGTCGGTTTCTAGCGGAGCAAGCGCCTGCGTTTATTCTTCGTGGGCGTTGACTTCTTCGGGGTTGAGGACGCGGATTTCGATCCTGCGATTGGCCATGCGGCCCGCCTCGGTGGAGTTGTCGGCCTTGGGGCGGGAATAGCCGTAGCCGGTAGCGGTCACGAGGTCTTCGGGGATGCCCTTGCTGATCATGTACAGGCGCACGCTGTAGGCGCGTTCTGCCGAGAGCACCTGGTTGAAATCTTCGCCGCCTTCGCTGCTGGTGTGGCCCTCGACTTCTATTTTCGCCTTGGGGTTGCGCTTGAGCCCGGCAATGGCCGCGTCGAGCGTCTTGAGCGAGCTCGGGACCAACTCGGCACTGCCCGCCTTGAAGGTGACTCCGGTGAGTTCCGCGCGCGTGTCGTCGAACACGACGGTGATGCCGCCGGTACTTGCCGTCAGCGACACGTACGGCGTCTCGCCACATTCGAACGGCCCGGTCAGGCTTTCGCAAAAGATGGTGTACTTGTCTTCGCGGGGAATCATGAAGCTCGCCTCGCCCTCGGCATCCGTGGTCACGGATATTTTGTTCTTGGGCTGGGCCTGGCCGACAAAGATCAGCTTCTTGCGGGCGTGGGGCGAATCGTTATCATCTACATAAGAAACATTCAGGACGGCATGCGTTTTGTTCGGCGCGAGGGCATAAGAAAGATTGAACGCAATCGACACGGCGATAACGAACTTGGGAAAAAACATTTGTACTCCATTCATAATGACACCTCCCCAAATGGAGGAAATCTGCCACAAAGATACATTTAGAGGGGCAAAAATGGACAAAATGTATTTGCAATATAAGATGTTTTTTTTAAATTTACGTCACCTTTAAAATAGGAGACTTCCATGAAGTTCACCAGTATCGCAAGCATGCTCCTGATTGCGGGCATGGCCAGCTCCGTTTTCGCTGCCGATGACAGTTTCAACCTCAAGGGGAACGTCCAGACACAGGTCACCAAATCCATCGCCGACGAAGACAATAACTTCAGCAGCGGCTGGATCCGCGCCAACGTGGGCGGGCAGTACAAGAGCGAAAGCCTCGACGGGCTCATCATGCTCCGTATCTTTGCCCCGGAATTCGGCAACAAGAACGTGACGGACGCGACGACCGACGAAAACGGCAAAGTCAAGGCGACAAAGTCTGCACAAGACAAGATTCTCGCCGACCTCTACTGGGCCAACTACAAGTGGAATCTCGGCGAAAAGGACAAGATGAACCTGAAAATCGGTCGCTGGAAGACCGACTGGTCGCAGTCCACCCACTTCGGTACCTACCTCGACAAGGACCTCACCAAACGCGGTCTCTGGATGCGCGATTACAGCCACAACGCTCTTGAACTGGGCTGGATTCACGGTCTCAGCACCCTCAACATCATGTTCGCCACACAAGACGGCCATGCAAACAAGGGCTATGTCCGTGTGGAAGAAGACATGAAGTTCACCTTCCCTCTCGAAGTCAAGGTCGGCTACCGTGCCAACCATGGGGACCCGATACAATATACGGCCTACACCACGCACAGGGTTGCAACCTACGCGAGCTATAAAATTGTTCCGGCCTTCCGTGTTTACGGCGAATATGCCTGCATCTACACTCAAGACGAAGAGCTCAGCGAAACAGCTCCTAACTATCTCGCTCCCGAATCCAAGTATTTCAAGCCGGGCATCTATTTCCAGCCGTTCTACCTGGGTATGGATTTCGCACCGCAAAGCGGCATCCTGAACACACTCATGAGCAACCTCATGGTGGAATGGGAATACATCAACAAGCGCGAAAACCTCTACCAGGACTCGGACACCTACGACGAATGGGCATGGACTGTTGCCTACGTGAAGAAAATCGCTTCTTCCAAGCTCCAGTTCAGCGTCTACAGCGAAAACGAACTGAGCGACGTCGGCCTCGCCTTCCGCCTCACGACGACACTCAAGTAATCTAAGCAGTATTTGGACATGGACCATCGGCATTAGCCGATGGTTTTTTATTTCAGGTCGATAACGCAGCGCACATAGAGACCTTTCTGCACGCTTTCGTCGGAGCGGTTGATGCTATGCGCCTGGCGGCGGAACTCCCATGCGCGGCCGGTGCCTTTCTCCACCGAAGTGCTAGACCAGTAATGCCCTGTGTACGTCTCGTCGCAGTATTCGTCCCAATCGCGGCACCCGCCACGTCCTAGGTTATCCCAATCCAGCTTGGACTTGTCTTTTTGATAATCTCTCCATTCACCGTCGTTCGGGAGGTGCCAGCCCTTCGGGCAGACTCTCTGCGCCTCGTCGAAGGTATAAAAGCGCCCATGGCGCTTGCAGAACACTGAATCTTCCAAGAAACACTGCTTTACGCTCGTGAGGTTGTACTGGAGATTCTGCTTCATCCACACTTTGGTGCTGTCGCGGATTTCCACCTTGTACTTTTTCCCGTCGCGGGGGTCCGTGAACACCATCTTGTCGCGGGAGATGCCCATATCTTCGAGCGGGTCGTAGTCGCCGACGCAGCGCACGGGCAAGGCCATGCTGTCGGTGACGGCGATTTCGCTGAACATCCCGCGGTTGAGATCGAGCATAATGCCGCGTTTCTGTTCACCGGCCACAGCAAAATAGCCGACTTCCGGGCCGACCTGCTTGTTCTCGTTTCCGCCAATTTCGTAAAAGCCGGCCGGGGCTCCGACAAAGCTACGCATGTTCTGCTTCTTGCGCGCACCGACAAACTGGTCGCGAGCAAGCATTTCCCATTCCTGCCAAGACGGAATACGCGTCTTTTCGGGGCAGACCTTGTCCCAGACCTTCGGGGTGTAATACGCCCTGTTCCTTACGACGAGCGAAGCCCCCTCTTTGTATGAAAGATTTCCTGTAAACCAGTTGAGAGTCCCGGAGCGATACACTCTGTAGACACGATTGTCGCGCGAATCGCTATAGTCGTTCGCGGCAAACGATACTCCCGCCACCATTGATAAGGCCACAACCAAACGGCCTAAATAACCTAACATTTTTCACCTCTACAAAACAGGTACAAACTACGGCCACTCTTAAAAGAAACTTTTAGGGGCGACCCTACCCTGAATATACAGGAAAAATCTCCAGGTTTTTGTAAAAATTAATTTAGAGTGGGTCCTATAGGAGGAATATCACACCCATGAAGCCCGGACCGACAACAATTCCATAATTTTGCGGTTTTTTCTTGTGAAATTCAAGTATGGAAAGGCTCACTCCCGTGCCCACTAGAGCACCTGCGACCACGTCTGTAGGGTAATGCTTGCCGGCGGCAATCCGGAGCGCACCGACAAAACCGGCGAGCGATAGCGATCCTGCCCACACAAGCCCGCTATACGGGGACGAGGGGTATATTTCGTCGAATGCAGTCGCCGTGAATATGGCGGTCGTAAACGCCGCGGAGGCATGCCCGCTAAAGAAGCTACCGTAGGCCTCGCCCTTCGCCTTTTCTGCGGCCTCTCTCCCCTCTCCGTCTTCGGCATATATATAGGGGCGCGGCCAAAGCTGCATCGAGCGCGCAATCGTGTTGAGACCATCCTGAATGGCGAGAGCCTGCGCATACATCAGCGTGTAACCTAGGAATCCGGAGGCCGTACCGCCATTATACCAAGCGTAACCGGCAAGCGCAACTGGCGCGACAGCCACGGGAGATGCCCAGTCGCTCATCCTGTCGGCCAAATCCGAATAGCGCCCGGCAACGGGCCTGTCCCAGGGCAGCAGTTCCGCCTTGGGCTTCACGTCGGCATCGTCGGGTTTTTCCATGTCGGAGTAGCGCATGTTGCCATAAACAGAGACCATGGCGGCACCGATAGTGAGCGGAACATCCCAAAGCGTGAGGACATATTCCGCAGCCACGGGAGAAAGCGCCCCCGAAACGAGAAACCAGGAAAAAAACAGCGCTTTCGGCAAAAAAGATTTCATTGACCTATAAACTAAAAAATTATATTCAACCTGTATATTATCAGGAGCTTCCGTGTCCAACCAAGAAAATATAAAAGAGCCTATCCGCCCCGACATGGGCCTGTTCTCCGCCATTTCCGACGAAATGCGTCTCAAGATCCTGTTGCTCCTCGACCAGGCCGAATTCACGGTCAACGAAATCAAGGACATCCTGGACATCCACCAGAGCAACGCAAGCCGCCACCTGGCCAAGCTTTCGGCATGCAACTTGCTGAAGGACCGCCGCGACGGAATCAAGGCCTACTACGGCTTAAGCGACGACCTCTACTTGAGCCGCCGGGTGCTTTCGGTCATCCGGGACGCCTGCGAAGCACTGCCAGACAAAGATATCATCAAGTGCCGTGCCGCCCAGATTCTGGAAGACCGCACCGACAAGACCAAGGGGCAAATCCACAAGCTCGACCAAGCGGGCGGGAGCCTCAAAGCGCAGATAAGCCTGTTCGCCAAACTCATGTACCCCTTCGAGAACGTCGTGGATATCGGCTGCGGCGAAGGCGGCGACCTCACGCTCATGATGGCCGGCCGCTGCAAGCACGTGACCTCCATCGACTGCGACCCCAAGGTGATTAGCGGGCTGCAAACGACGCTCGCCCAAAAGGGAATCAAGAACGTAAGCCCGAAAGTCGCCGAAATGACGCAGACCGGGCTCCCCGAGAATTTTGCCGACCTCGTGTTGATGAGCCAGGTGCTCCACCACGCGACCGACCCGCACCTTGCCCTCAAGGAAGCTGTCCGCATCCTCAAGCCGCACGGTACGCTCGCCCTTTTAGACCTCGCCCAGCACAAAGAAGAATCCTTCCGCACGACGCACGGGCATATCTGGCTCGGATTCGACAAGAACCAGATAGAATTTTTGCTCAAGGAACTGAACTGCAAGACGATTGTTTCCGAAATCATCCCCAGCGAGAACGAGGTCGACAAGAAACTCCCCGTCATTTGCATGATTCTGGAAAAACAGTAACTATTTTTTAACTAACCTCTTGCTTTTTCGGCGAGAATCGAATAGATTAGAAAAAAACAGCTAAGGAGTCCCGCATGGCAAAACTGATCAAGTTCATCGTCTTCGCCGCAGTTTGCATCATTACGGCATTCGGAATCTACAACCTCATCAAGACCACCAGGATTGACGAAAATACACTCGACTAGCCCGGTGCATTCCTAGCGCCCTTCTGGCACAAGCAAGCTTGTCACGAAGCCCGTCCCCGACGGGCTTTTCTTGTACCCTCCCCAAAAAACGATATATAAAGCATGAACAGCCCAGCATTCCTTATGTTCCGAGCGAGATATTTATTCAGTCATTGAGAAATTCATTTGTCGTTGTGAGAATAGAAGCGTCGGCCGGGGAAGGGGAGGGTGCAGGGAGGGGACCGGGCGGCCTTCGCAACTCCGAGCGCGGTCCCCTCCCGCATATATATAATTGAGTCATAAGAAATTCATTTTGAACACTAGATGGCTACCATTTTTTTATTTTATACTCTATGAATCTCTTGCAAAAGAAACCTGTATTTTTCACGGCAGCCGCCGTGCTCTTCCTCGCAGTCCTCATGATTATCTTCAGGGACTTCGCGTTCGACCCGAACAAGCTCATGCTCAACAGCGACCAGCTGAACGGCATCGGTAGCCGAATCCTCCGCGCCGAAAACGTCGTGCTCACGGAATGGGACGACAGCCGCTTGGGTGGCGTACCCACCATCGACGCCTTGTTCGGCGACGCCTACCACCCGCTAGTGTGGGTGCAGTTCCTCACGGACCCGGCCCGCGCCATCGGCATCAAGTTTATCCTGACCATCTGGGTCGCCTTCATGAGCGCGATGCTCCTCGCCTGGAACCTCACTGGGAACCGCTGGTGGGGCGCCCTACTCGGGTTCCTCTACGCTCTGTCGCCAGAATTCTTCACCTACTTGTACGGCGGTCATGACGGCAAGATGATGGTGTTCGCCATCGCGCCGCTCGCGCTGCTCGCCATCCGCAAGATTGTGCGCGACGGGAGCCTCCCCTACGTGGCCGTACTCGCGCTTTCCATCATCTGGATGATTCTCGGGAGCCACCTGCAGCTCACCTACCTGTTCCTGTGGGGTGCGGGGCTTTATACGCTCTACGAAGTGGCGTTCCATTGCGATGGGCTCTCGACGCGCGGCAAGCGCATTGGGCTTACTGCAGTAGGCCTCGCCTTCGGCCTTGCAATCAGTTGCTTCCAGCTTGTGCCACCTTACCTCTACACCACAACGCAATCTGTGCGTGGCGAAGGGGACCACACTAATTATGGCCACGCCGTCAGCTGGTCTTTGCACCAAGAAGAAATGGCCCAGATGCTCCTGCCCGGGTTCGTGGGCGTCGACGTCTATGAGCAAGATCCCAACACAAGTGACCTGAACGGCAGTTCGTTCGTGAACGTCACCATGCAGGAATACCGCCAGATGGCCGAAGCCGGTAGCCAGGGTTCGCCCTTCTACTGGGGCCACAACAGCTTCAAGCTCGACCACAACAACGCAGGCGCACTCCTCACCTTCCTCGGGTTCCTCTGCCTGTTCTTGCCGGGCAAGCGCCGTTGGGCTGCCTTCTGGGGGCTCGGCGCAGTCGTCGCACTCAGCTACGGCATGGGCGACCACTCCCCGTTTTTCAAACTCTGGTACAACGTTCTCCCGGGTGTCAAGAATTTCCGCGCACCGGGCATGGCTTTGTTCTGGTTGCCGCTTTTGCTCGTGATGATGGCGGGGCCCGTCCTCAAGTCGCTTGCCGGTGACGATGAAAAATCCGCTGCCGAACGCAAGGCTCTCTTGCACGGAACGGTCATGTACGTCATCCTCCTTGCACTCGCTGTAATTGCCCGCTTCTACTGGACAACCTTCATCGGCCCGGTCGGCTTCGTCGTGCTCCTCGCCTACGCCATCGCATGTCTCGGCGTCATGAGTCTCGACGATCAGGGCAAGGCATTCACCTTTGCGAACTTCACCGATGCGTTCAAGTCTGGGCTCCCTGGCACGCACCGCGCTATTCAGGTTTGCGTCCTTCTCGGGTTCGCTGTCATCGGCGTGTTCATGATGAGTGCGCAGAACTTGCTGAACGACCCTGTCACGGCACCGTACTTCAAGCCGCTGAACGAAACCGTGATGAACATGACTGCAAGCAAGGTGATTCCCGGATTCATCTTGATTCTCGTCGTCATCGGTATCACATGGGCGCTCACCAAGTGGAAGGGCACAACACCGATCAAAGCAACCATTCTCGCCGTCGCTGCTGGCGTCGAACTGTTCTTCATCGAAGGCGCGTTCGTGCAGAACGTCCAAGCAAACGAATACCTGCAGCCGGACAACGGAGTTGTCAAGGCGCTCAAGGCACCGTTCCGGGGCGATTCCCTCAACACGCCGCGCGTACTCTCGCTTTCGCGCAACAAGGCTTTAAGCGGCAACATATTCACGCAATACCACATGCGTAACGCCGACGGCTTCCACGACAACGAACTCGCGAGCTACCGCACTTTCCGTGGTGGGCAGGGCAACACCAACTACTTGATGAACATCAACGATCCCACAGCCCCGCACCCGTTCCTCGACCTCATGAACATCGGAGCCATTGTCTTCGACACTCGCCAGGGCACTTCGTACATGCCGATTGCAACGGCGATGGGCGAAGCCTACCTCTACGGCGAAGCCGTCACGATGAGCGACGAAGACGCCATCAAGACTTTGCAGACCCAGGCATCCATCCGCAAGCCCAAGGCTAAAACGGAGCAACCGGCAGAAACTGCCGGAGACACTTCCGCCGCGGCCGTGACCGCGGACAGCGCGGCCACGGACAGTTCCGTCGCTACGACGGAACCGGACGCTCCCGCCTTTGCCGACGAGGCCGGAAAGTTCTTCTACCGCGAAAAGGTCATCCTCTCCGAGAAGCCTGAATTCGACGGCAAGGGGAGCGTTGCGGCGGAAGGCCCCATCCAGGGTTCTGCCAAACTGGTCGAAAGCCCCAAGATGGACACGCAAGTGTTCAAGGTCAACGCAAGCCGCAAGGGCTTCATGGTCGTCGCGGGCAACTACCACCCCTACTGGAAGGCCTACGTGAACGGAAAAGAAGCCAAGGTCTACAAGGCGTTCGGCGCACTCCGCGCTGTCGAAGTCCCCGAAGGGCAATCCGAAGTGCGCATGGAATACCGCAGCGTTCCGTTCCACGCTTGCCTCAAGGTGAGCCTCGTCTTCGCCATTCTCCTCGTAGCACTGGCCGCAGGCCTTGTCGTGAAGGCGAAGGTCCTCGCAAAAAAATAGGCGCCAGAAAAATTATTTTCCTGGACACCGTTTAAATTTTTTTTGAACTGCCTCTCCATTTTGGGGCAGTTCTTTTTTTTTGAACTTTTTTATTCGGCCTTCATGCCGCTCAACACGGCACGGACGGCCGAACGGGCAAGCTGGTCTGCAGCAGCATCGTCATCAGCAGCCTGCTTCCTGGGGAGGATTTTCTTTTCTTCTTGCATGTTGAGCACGAGGCGCTTGATGCAGTAGATATCGTAATCCACTTCTTCGGAATACTTGTCAAAAACAAACGTCGGATCGGGAGTCTTGTCATCTTGGTAATCACCGAAGGCCGCTTCACAATCCTTCTTTTCGTAAGTGTTGCGAAGTTTGAACTTGATATTGCAAGTCTTCTTGCCGTAACCAAGCGTAATCGTTCCCGAATTCTTGGTGAAGTTGTTCATGCCGATAGAGACATCCCCGTTGTACATGGTCAGCTTGTTGCACTTGGGCGCACGGAGATCATCCATCATTTCTTTCGCATCGAAATGCCTGTCGTTTTCGGGCTGGAACATCACGTAGAACTTGGCCAATGCGGAATCGGCCTGCTCTATGGCACTGTTCTTATTCATCAGCTGGTGCAACAGCGACGAGGCAAAGCATTTCCCTTCGTAGCGGAACACGGATTCTACCGTACCGTTCTTGAGGAAGCGCTTAGCGTTCATGATGTTCTGGTCGGCCGCCTTGGGTTCGTACCACACTCCCGTGGGGAACGACTTGCCGTTGTACTCGAACTTTGTCCAGTTGTTCTCGTGGATTTTACGGATCGACGCAATTTCCCCATTACGGTAAGCCTTCAACGAATCGTGTTCTTCGCCCTTCTTGTTCCATACAACATAGCCGAGCGTACTCGCCTTACATTCGGGAGCCGTTATCACGAGCAAGGAATCCTTGGAACGGTAGGAGTAAGAAGCCTTACTCAGCACCATCTCAAAGGATTCATCGAATTCGATATGCGTCGGAGAATCGTCCCCGCAGGCGGAAAGAGTCATCATTCCGGCGGCAAAAGCCGAAATGGACAAAAGTTTCAGAGTATTTTTCATCGGCGGTTCCTCGGAAAAAATGTTACTTCTTCAATTGTTTCGGTTTTGGCAAATTCAGAGTAGGGCGATCCTTCCGCAATGCAGCCGCAATCTCATTGATTACGTTCGCCATAGATTTTGCATTGTCCAAGAAGTCGTACGTAAGGAAGTTCACTTCTACCACCTTCGCACCGAAATCCCTCTTAAATGACTCAACGGCCAACTTGTCGAACTGTGGCGGCACGAATACCATCTTTGCTCCGGTTTTACGCCCCAACTCAACAATTTTCTTGACATCCTTTGATTTCGCCACCTTCCCCGACACTTCCACAACTTGCGGTTGCAGGTCATAATCTTGAGCAAGGTAGGTGAACAACGGGCGTGTCGCAATAAATGTCCTGGCATCCTTGGGCAACCTGCGAACCGCAGCTTCCAATTCGTCATCAACTTGATTCAACTTCCGCAAGAAAAAAACATGTTTTGCAACAAAATACGAATCCCTCTCCGGGCGGAGTTTAGACAAAACAACACGTATGTTCGTAGATATCTTGGCCATCTGTTTTGGAGAAAGCCACAGGTAAGGATTGGGCTCATTGCCTTCGCCAGCAAGCCACACGATACCTTCGGAAATATCAACAATTTTGATTGTCTGCTTGACCTGTTTGAAACGCGGGAGCCAGGCCCTATCTACACCGGAACCATCCGTAAGGTAGACATCAGCCAACGAGAAATCCTTGATTTCTTTGGGCTGGGGCTTATAATAACGCATGTCGGTCCCAGGAGGCAGCAATGTCACCACCTCGACCTCGTCTCCTCCGATGGCTTGCACCATGTTTGCATACGGAGCAAACGAAACGGCGATGACTATCTTGTCCCTGGCGACAACAGAGCCTGCAAATACAATGGACATGACAACGGCCAATTTCAAGGCGAGAGAAAAACGAGACAACTTTTCAAAAAGAATCGGCATCAAATAGTTCCCTTAAAAAAAGAATCGAAGTCTATTTCGCTTACGTTCTCTACAATGAACTCGGGCTTGCATTCAAGCGCATCGACATCGGCACGCTTGGTCTCGCCGCACAAAGGCAGTACAAAGCGGCAACCAGCGCGCTTGGCCAGTTCGAAGTCCGTATAGAGACGGTCCCCGACAAAGAGAATCTCTTCGGGTTCAAAGCGGTTCAGCACCCCGGCAAGCATGGCCGGGCTCGGCTTGCCAAAACTGCGTTCGGGTTCCTTGCCGTATGCCGCCTTGAGGAGAGCCATGAAACTCCCGATATCTGGAACAGGGCCTTTCTCGTCGGGGCAGACAAAATCCGAGTGGGTCACCCAGAAGGGCACACCGCGCTGCACGCGGAAGGAGAGTTCGCAAAGTTCGCGGTAATCAAACGAATTGTGGTAAGCGACAAGTACAAGTTCCGTTTCTTCAACAGACGGATTCAAGTTCAACGATGGATCCTGTGCTGCAAACCATTCGAACACTTCTGGATTCGCAAAGAAGAATACGTTCTTTATGCCCTTCGCATGGATAGCTTCGAGCGAAAGGTAGAGCGCCGAAATGATGGAGCCATCCCGCAACGGCAGGCCCATACATTTGAGGCGGTTTTCGTAAAAAACGGGAGACTTGCTCGTATTGTTGCTCAAGTAATAGACGGGCACCGACTGTGCCACGCGACAAACCGTCTCGACCGCTCCAGGATAAGGACGGCCGCTCAAATACAGAGTTCCATCCAAATCAAAAACAACAGTCTTAACGGGTTTATGCAACATGCGTAAAAAATAACTAATTTCGCGATTCAAAACCACAAAGATTTTCTACCTTAAGGGTATGAAATCACCTGACAGCCATTTTTACTGTTCCGCCATCGTCAAAGGCCGCGCAACCCTCGACGAGAACGAAAGCAGCCACGCTATCCGCGTATGCCGTGCCACCGAAGGCGACACGTTGCAGCTTTGCGACGGGCTCGGGCATTTCGCCAATGCGACCATCGTTCGCGCCGACCCGAAGGCATGCGAGGTAGAGATTCCCGAAGTCATCACGGCATCGTCCGAACGCCCCAAGGTTTCGCTGGGCATCGCTTGCCTCAAAGATGACGCCCTGGAAGAGGTGGTTTTTCACGCGGCACAGACCGAAATAGACAAAATTATCTTCCTCCGCACGGACTTTTCGCAGGAGCCCAAGAATTCCGACCTCCACAAGACCGTCCACAGAGCCGAATTGAAGAGCCTTGTCAGCCTGAAGCAATCGAAAAAGCCTTGGCTTACGCAAATTGAAGGACCCATAACACTAGACGAATGGCTCAAAAGCTATACTGGCGACATCATCCTCTGCGACGAAAAGGGTTCATCCCTCCCAGAAAGCGTTGAGGACGAGACAATGTTGCTTATCGGCCCAGAAGGAGGGTTTTCTCCTCGAGAAATCGCTTTGATTACATCCCGCGAAGGCAAAACGCGGCTCCTCGGCCTTGGAAAAACACGGCTCCGAGCGCGCACAGCGGCAATAATCGCCCTCGGAAAAATCGTTTGCACATAAATGAACTTTACAACTGAAAAATACGTTTCCCCGACGGGAAACTTATTTTTTTATACATTCAAAAAAATTACTCCTCTTTTCAAAAAATTAAGTATAGATTCAAAACGTAAAAAGCAATAAACATTAGAGAGAGAAAAAATTGACGAACCCACTGATTGTCTATGTCGGAATTACTGTTGTATTGTCTTTGATCAACACGATTTCCCTGATAAAGGTCTACCCGAGAAGTGCAAACACTTTTTATCCGTCCTCCTTCTACATAGCGACAATTACCATTTTTGGATTCCTTTTCCAAATTTTATCGTCAAACATCGAAGAAGCCCTGCTTGCGAACAAAATTGTGCTTACCGGCGGTATTTTCTTGCCACCGTTCCTGCTGATGGCGCTTTTGAACCTCTGCCACATCAAGATTCCCGCATTTTATCGCATGGCGCTATTCGGCTTCAGCAGTGGTGTGTACCTTTTCGCCATCACGAGCGGCTATACCGATATTTTCTACAGCAATGCCGAACTTATCACCGTCAACGGTATCAGCAAGATCAAGGCGGATTTCGGGCCAGGATACTATCTGTTCTGCATGCAGTTGGCCGCCTACGGAGTGACCTACCTAGGCATCATTATATTCTTCTTGTTCCACAGGAAAAACGTCTCGTTCCAGAACCTATGCAGTCTGGCTTTCATCGGAGCGGTCACGCTCGCCTCCTTAGCCATATCCAAGAAAATGGAAATGGAAGCCCTCGTAATACCTGCCGTATTCCTGTTGGACGAATACATTTTGCTCATCCTCGTCCACCGCATGGGAAAATACGATATCGAGACGACCGTCCTGAACTCCCTAGTGCAATCAAACACCAGCGCCTACGTGACATTTTCCAAGAGCAAGCGTTACATCGGCTGTAACGAAATTGCCCGCAGCTTTTTCCCAGAAATGCAAGCACTCCGCGTAGACTACCCGCTCAGCAACAAAACGGAAATCGAAAAGACATTCTCCAAACTCCTGGACCAGTTCAGCCCCGACGATTTGAACAAAACCATGTATTTCCAGATCGGGCGACGCCACTACAAGTGCCTCATCAAGCACCTTTTCCACGGCAACAGTGACTGCGGCTACATGATGCGTATCGAAGACGACACCCGGACGCAGCGTTACATCCGCTTCCTCGACAAGTACAACAAGGAACTCGTGAACGACGTGCAAGACAAGGATTCGCACATTCAAGCCATGCAGGAGCAGATGATTGTGGGCATGGCCAACATGGTCGAAAACCGCGACAGCAACACGGGCGGGCACATCAAGCGCACAAGCCAGGTCATCCGCATTCTCATCTCCGAGATGCGCAAGGATGCAAGGCTCGGTCTCAGCAGCAAGTTCTGCCGCGCCGTCGTCAAGACAGCCCCGATGCACGACCTCGGTAAAATCGCCGTCGACGACATCATTCTCCGCAAGCCAGGCAAGTTCACCAACGACGAATACCAGATTATGAAGACCCACGCCGAAAAGGGTGCGGCAATCGTAGAAAACCTGTTGCGCGATATCGAAGACCCGGAACTCGTGACCATCGCGAAAAACATCGCAAACTACCACCACGAACTTTGGAACGGCGATGGGTACCCGGAACACCTCAAGGGCACACAAATCCCGCTGGAAGCGCGCATTATGGCCATCGCCGACGTGTACGACGCCTTGGTGAGCCAGCGTTGCTACAAGGAGCGATTCTCGTACAACGAGGCTTACGACACCATCATCAATTCTATGGGCACACAGTTCGACCCCAGTCTCAAGCCCTACTTCGTCAACTGCCGCGAAGAACTCGAAGCCTACTACGACTCTGCCCTCGTCAGCTAACAGGCGCAAAGCAACAGACAAAGAAAAAATTCTGAAAAACAAAAAAAACCTAGATTGTGCATCTAGGTCTTTTTTATTTAATCTGAAATGCGACCGAAGGCCGAAACCCGTTACGCCATCTTGCTATGGAACGTACGGTTGATGACGTCCATCTGCTGTTCGCGAGTGAGCTTCACGAAGTTCACAGCGTAACCAGACACGCGGATAGTAAGCGTCGGGTACTTCTCGGGATGTTCCATCGCGTCGACGAGCATTTCGCGGTGCAGCACGTTCACGTTCACGTGGTAACCCGTGGCGTGGACAAAGCCGTCGAGGCAGTTCGCAAGGTTCGTGATGCGGTCCTCAAGATTGTTGCCCAGGGCTTCCGGCGTTGCCGTTGCCGTCCAGGAAATACCGTCGAGGGAAGAATCGTAGTCGATCTTGGCCACAGAAGCGCCCGCAGCGACAAAGCCGCTCACGTCGCGACCGTTCATCGGGTTTGCGCCCGGGGCGAAGGGTTCGCCAGCACGGCGACCGTCCGGGGTGTTGCCCGTGTTCTTGCCGTAGACAACGTTGCTCGTAATCGTGAGCACGGACTGCGTCGGGACGCTGTTGCGGTAGGTCTTCTGCTTCTTGAGCTTGCCCATGAAGCGGTCAACGAGGTCCTTTGCGATGCTGTCGGCGCGGTCGTCGTTGTTGCCGTACTTCGGGAAGTCGCCTTCCACCTTGAAGTCCACGGCAACGCCGTTCTCGTTACGGATCGGCGTCACCTTGGCATACTTGATAGCGCTCAGGGAGTCCGCCGCCACGGAGAGGCCGGCAATGCCACAAGCCATCGTGCGGTAGATGTCGCGGTCGTGCAGAGCCATCTCGATGCGTTCGTAGTAATACTTGTCGTGCATGTAGTGGATGATGTTCAAGGCCTTCACGTAGGTCTTGGCGAGCCATTCCATCATGGCGTCGAACTTTTCCATCACGGTATCGTAATTCAGGACTTCGTCCTTGATGGGTTCGAAACCCGGGGCCACCTTGGCCTGGCTGATTTCGTCGACACCGCCGTTGATGGCGTAAAGGAGCGTCTTCGCGAGGTTTGCGCGGGCGCCGAAGAACTGCATCTGCTTGCCGACGCGCATGGCCGACACGCAGCAGGCGATGGCGTAGTCGTCGCCCCACTTCGGGCGCATCAGGTCGTCGGATTCGTACTGGATGGCACTCGTCTCGATGGAAGTCTTCGCGCAGAAGCGCTTCCAGGCGACCGGCAGCTTTTCGGACCAGAGCACGGTCAAGTTCGGTTCCGGAGCGGTGCCCAGGTTATAAAGCGTGTGCAAGAAGCGGAAGCTGTTCTTGGTCACCATCGGGCGGCCGTCAAGACCGATACCACCGAGGGATTCCGTCACCCACGTCGGGTCGCCGCTGAACAGGGCGTCGTATTCCGGCGTGCGGAGGAAGCGCACCAGGCGCAGCTTGATGACGAGATCGTCGATGAGTTCCTGGGCTTCGCTTTCGGTAATCTTGCCTTCGGCGAGGTCACGGGCGATATAGATGTCGAGGAACGTGGAGGTACGGCCAAACGACATGGCGGCACCGTTCTGTTCCTTCACGGTGGCGAGGTAACCAAAGTAGGTCCACTGCACGGCTTCCTGCGCGGTCTCTGCCGGGCGGGAAACGTCGAAGCCGTAATTCTTGGCCATCTGCACCAGCTCGCCGAGGGCGTTCAGCTGTTCGGAAAGTTCTTCGCGGAGGCGGATGACCTCTTCGGTGAATTCCACATCGTTGAGTTCGTCTTTTTCCTTCTGCTTCTGCTGGATGAGGAAATTCACGCCGTAAAGCGCGATGCGGCGGTAGTCACCGATGATGCGGCCACGGCCGTAGGCATCCGGAAGGCCCGTAATCACGTGGGACTTGCGGCATGCGCGAATTTCGGGGGAATAGACATCGAAAACGCCCTGGTTGTGGGTCTTGCGGTAGCTGGAATAGATTTCCGCAATCTTCGGGTCCATCTTGTAGTTGTAGGCGTCCAGGCTGTTCTGCACCATGCGGAGGCCGCCGTTCGGGGCAATCGCGCGCTTGAGCGGAGCATCCGTCTGCAAACCGACAATCTTTTCGAGGGACTTGTCGATATAGCCCGGAGCGTGAGCGAGGATGGACGTACCCACCTCGGTAGAAATATCAAGGACAACCTTTTCGCGTTCCTGCTTCAGGAGGTCGCGGACCTTGTCCATGATTTTATTTGTGCGTTCCGTCGCCGGAGCGAGGAAAGAGCCATCCCCTTCGTAGGGAGTGTAGTTGTCCTGAATAAAATCACGGACGTTTACGCTGTTGCGCCAGGATTCACCCTTGAATCCGCGCCAAGCAACGCTGTTACCTTCTGAGTTACTCATTTTCACCTCTTAAAAAAATCCTTTTAAAGTTTAACCTGAACCTTTTCGCGCATGGCCATGACCGCAGCCTTTGCTTCTTCTACGGTATCGCGGCGCGCAAGGAGCACGCCCATACGGCGGTGCCCATTGAGTTGCGGCTTGCCGAACAAACGGATATTCGTGTCCGGCTCGGCGAGAACTTCGCCCAGGTTGCCAAACTGCACGTGGTCGGACTCACCCTCGACGACAATTGCCTTGGATGCGCTCGGGCCGTGGAAGGCGATGTTCGGGATCGGCAGGCCGAGAACGGCACGCGCATGGAGCGCAAACTCCGAAAGGTCCTGGCTGATCAGCGTCACCATGCCGGTATCGTGCGGGCGCGGAGAAACTTCGCTAAACAGCACGTCGTCTTTGCACACGAACAGTTCCACGCCAAAGATGCCGCGGCCGCCCAGGGCGTCCGTCACCTTTTTCGCAATGTCTTTTGCCTTTTCGAGAAGTTCGGGTTTCATCGGCTGCGGTTGCCAAGATTCCTGATAGTCGCCACCCACTTGGTGGTGACCGACCGGTTCGAGGAAGCTGGTACCGCCCACATGGCGCACCGTGAGGAGCGTAATCTCGTAATCGAACGGCACAAAGCCCTCGACAATCACGCGGCTCGCTTGGCCCGTGCGGCCACCCGTCTGGGAAATGTTCCAGGAATTTTCAATGTCGGCTTCCGTCTTGATGACGCTCTGGCCGTGGCCAGAAGAACTCATCACCGGTTTCACGACGCAGGGGATGCCGATTTCCTTCACGGCGCTCTTGAATTCTTCAAAGTTGTCTGCAAAGCGGTACGGGCTCGTCTTGAGGCCCAGTTCCTCGGCCGCGAGGCGGCGGATGCCTTCGCGGTTCATGGTAAGCTTGGTCGCCTTGGCTGTCGGGATGACGTTGAAGCCTTCCTTCTCGAGTTCCACGAGCGTATCGGTCGCAATTGCCTCGACCTCGGGAACGATATAGTCGGGCTTCTCACGCTCAATCACCTCGCGAAGGGCCAGGCCGTCGAGCATGTTGATAACATAAGAACGGTGAGCAACCTGCATGCCCGGAGCGTTGGCGTAGCGATCGACAGCCACGACCTCCACCCCCAGTCGCATCATCTCGATGATGACTTCCTTACCCAGTTCGCCGGCGCCACAGAAAAGCACCTTGGTAGCAGTTGTGCTGAGCGGGGTTCCGATTTCAAACATACCTAGACTCCTTCTCGAAAAATTACTGTACAATTTTACTAAAAAAACTATATCTTGTGTAGGGTACAAGGTTAAATATACAAGATATTGGGGTTGGCATTCACTGCGTAACTAAACATTTACAGCAAAATGTTTAAATATGCAACCTTTTGATGTTCAACGAGATACGATTTTACCCCTCAAAAAACGGGGAACAGAATTATACATCCCTGCAAAAGCAAGGACCCCCTAGAGGCACTAAATGGCCCCTATTTAGAACTTCGTATCTACAGGGTTGAAAGTCATCTTGACGCCCAGGCGCAGCCAGCCGTCGACACCTTCCTTGCCTACTATATGTGCCAGATTGTCGTAACGGCGCGCCCCTCCCCCTAGGTAGAAGGAGAAATTGCTGTTGTATTGCATCTGGTACAGGGCATCCAATATATATTGGGCCTCTTCGCGGCCCGACGGAGAAGATTCGGTCGCCACGGCACGGTCGTAGCTCGTGTAAAGTTCGTTGTCTCCCTGACGCAGCCAGGCCAGCTCGAGCCTCGCGGAATGGCGTCCCCATTTCCAGCCCAAGTCAAGCCAGAGGTCCAAAGCATCGGAACCGCGGCGGTAGCCGATGGGATAATCGACAAAATACATGTCGGCAAAATCGGGGTCGTTCTGGTCGCGGTAGTTGCTGCGGTAAAGGCGGCGGCTGGAATATTCAAGAAGCGGCAGGCGTCCGTTGTTATGCACGGGGTCGGTACGCACCACGTCGAATCGCCACGAGAACGTTCCATAACGGTGCGTCGAGACTTCGTGGTAATAGCCGGCCATGTAACTGATCATGCTGCGGTTCGTGCCCTTGTCGTCATCCTCGCCCACAGGACTGTTGACATCTTCCAAGTTCACCTGCCCGTAGAACTTCGCGCCCTTGATTGGCGTAAGGCCGAGTTCGAACGTCGTGACCGCCTTGGTATAACCGCCACCAAAGTTATTATGCAAGAACATGAAGGGGTTGAGCGAACGGAGTTCCAGTTCCTTCCCGCCCACCATGCTTTCTTCGATGACATAAGTCCAGAAATGTTTCGTTTCTACACCCAAGCGGTGGTACACGAGGTTTTTCACATTCTCGTCGTAAATGCGGTTTCGCTGATTGTTCGCCTGCTTGTTCGGCGGAGTACACTTTTGTTCGTAGGCTTCGGTCCCTTCGGGAGGGCAGCCGGTCGCGGGGTCCACCACATCACCAAAAAGCCAGGCATTCAGTGAACTCACCATAAAATCGTAGCGGAAAATGCTCGGTTCGAACTTCCAAAGGAGCGCATCATGATAAGGCGCGCCGCCCAAGGCGAGATCGTTCGGAGAAACCTTCAAGTCGTCGGGGCTGAAGCGGCCCAACTGGACATAGCCGACACCGTTGTTCCACTTCGCATAGGCGTTTATAGGGACAGCAAGATCGAGTTCGCTCGGCTTGTAAGTAAAGTTTGTCTTGAGGTCGGAATCGTACCACGCCTCGATATCCTTGCGCAGCGGAGCCTCAATCAAAAAATGGAAATCCCTGTAACCCGCACGGAAACTGAGCATGAAGAACGGGTCCACATGGTCTTCGTAACTGCGCGCCGTCTCTAGCGGGATGCGGAGCCCGCGCCAGTTGTTCCCATAAGTTTCGACCGTATCCACAGCAAATGTCGGATCGGTGGGGCCACCATTCAAGCCAAAGTTGAAATCCGTACCAATCTGGAAATAACCTTTGTACGCCACGGAATCTGCCGGGGCGGCCAGAGCAGAGCCTGCAAATATCGCAAAGACAGGAAAAACGTGACGCAATTTCAGCATATTGTTAATCTAGTAATATCCGCAAACAAAAAGGACCGCCCAGGCAGGGAGTACCCAGGCGATCCCTTGTGTTGTGGAGGGTGCGCTCTCACGCACCCTTGTGTGTGTGTGACTCTCTAAGACGGTGTCGGCACCCCGACATCGCCACCATTCATTTTTGAACGGGATATTTAAACCGATGGCTAGAAAGCATCGGAATTCATGTTCATACGGCACCAGGTCGGCAAGCTGTAGTCGACCCCGCTGTCCTTGAACGGATCCGCTTCCTGGCTTTCAGAAGCCCTGGAAGAACCTTCCGTCGACATCGTGTTGCGCGTATAAGCAGGAGCCTGCAGGCCAGCCGTATTCAGGATACCGGACTGTCCGAGGGGATCTGTCTCACTTGCGCTCGGGATTTCCTCTTCGGCCACGGCGGTAGCCGTTACGGGGTCAACGGGGCTCAGCACGAGTTCTTCTTCGGCAGAGCGTGTCGCGTCAAAGCTGGGCTGCGAATAAGCCGACTCGGCAACCGCGGAGGTCAGCGTCGGCATTTCGACCGTGCTAGCATCCGGGAAAACGCGGGGCAGCGGCTGCGTTGCATGAGCGAGCGCGACAAAGTTCATGTCTGTCGGGCGCGGGGTCGCAGGGACCGGGCGGGCGCTCACGGCAGGCTGTTCCACCTGAACCGGCTGGGCAGCGACGGGCTGTACCGGCTGTGCAGCCACCGGCTGCACAGGCGCAGCAGCAGGTGCGGGAGCAACATGCGGCTGCATAATCGGAGAAGCCATGGTCGCGGCAGCGGCGGAAGCCCTCAGGGCGTTGACCGTCGCAGCCTGCTGCTGGGCGATTTCCTTGTTGGAACCGCCACAGCCCGTAGCGATAATGGTGATGCAAACCTTGTCGCCGAGTTCCGGGAGCAGGATGTCGCCGATGATGATGTTCGGGTCGTTCCTATCGCTCACAGCTTCGTGGATATGTTCCATAGCCTCTTCGTATTCGAGCATCGAGAAGTTTTCGCCGTGGGAGACGTTCACGAGCACGCCCGTGGCGCCATCGACGTTGATGTCTTCGAGGAGCGGAGAAGAAAGAGCGAGGTCGGTAGCCTTGACGCCGCGGCCTTCGCCTTCGGCGATGCCGGTGCCCATCAGGGCGCTGCCGCCGTTCTGCATGACGGTCTTGATATCGGCAAAGTCAACGTGAATGAGACCATGACGGAACATGATGTCGCAGATGCTGCGCACGGCGTTGCCGAGGATTTCGTCGGTGAGCTTGAAAGCGCCATCCAAGGTGAGGTTCTTGTCGGTGCTCTGCACGACGCCGAGAATCTTCTTGTTGTCGACCACAATCATGGTGTCGACATTGGCGCGGAGTTCCTTGATACCGTCGGCAGCGAGCTGGCCACGGCGCTTGCCTTCGAAGCCGAAGGGCTTGGTCACAACGGCCACGGTGAGGATGCCAAGTTCACGGGCAATTGCGCCCACGACCGGGGATGCACCCGTACCCGTGCCACCGCCCATACCGGCGGTAATGAAGATCATGTCGGCGCCCTTCATGGCTTCCTTCAAATCTTCCATGTTCTCTTCGGCAGCCTTGCGGCCGATTTCGGGCTTCATGCCCGCACCGAGAGTCTTCGTGGTCTTCTGCCCGATGGCGATCTTGTGGTCTGCGCTGCTCAGGTCGAGAGCCTTCGCATCCGTATTGACGGCGTAGTATTCCACGCCCTCAATATTCATCTTCACCATACGGTTCACGGTATTGCCGCCGGCACCGCCGACGCCAAACACCTTCACCTTGGCATTGTTTGTATCCGTTTCGTCCACCGCTATGCGGGACCTTGTCTCGAAGTCGAGGTTGTTTATTTCACTCATTGATTATTTCTCCCTGATGTGAGTGGTTGGTTGTTGTTAGAAATACGTTTTCACGAAATCCTTGAAGCGCTGCAAACCCTTCTTGACGGATACAGAAATCTGCGTACCCGTTTCGCGCTTCTTATTTTCGCGATGTTGCTTGGCCGCGTAGTACAAGAGGCCAATGCCTGTTGCATACGACGGCTTCTGGAAAGCGTCCTGTATCCCGCTCATGCCGGTCGGGTGACCGATGCGCACGGGTTTTTCAAAAGCCTGCTCGGCAACGGCTTCAATTCCTTCGAGG
Organism: uncultured Fibrobacter sp.; assembly: GCF_947305105.1. Taxonomy (NCBI): domain Bacteria; kingdom Pseudomonadati; phylum Fibrobacterota; class Fibrobacteria; order Fibrobacterales; family Fibrobacteraceae; genus Fibrobacter; species uncultured Fibrobacter sp. The sequence continues at coordinate 25,514 of NZ_CAMZCS010000023.1, forward strand.
GCACAGCATCCGCCCGTGAGCACGACGCCCCCGTTGATGAGCACGTCCAAATGGCGTTTCTGGAGGTCCTTGGCGAGCATCTTGAAAATTTCCTTGACGCGGGCCGTAATGACATTCGCAAGGAGCTTGCGGGAGCACTGCACGTCGCCGCGCCCACCGACAGCCGGCACCGGGAACGTTTCGTCCTCGATGAGGTTGCTTATCTTGCATGTACCATACTTCTTCTTAATTTCTTCGGCCTTGGCAAGGGATATAGGCACCTTGAGGCACTTGCTGATATCGCTCGTAACCGTATTGCCGGCCAAATCAAGCGATGCTGTATAGCGCACAGAATCACCGACGAACACGGCGATGTCTGCAGAACCCGCACCAAAGTCAACCAGCGCGACACCGAGTTCACGTTCGTCGTCGGTCAACACGGCGCTTGCCGCTGCAAGGGGTTCCAGCACAAAATCGGCAATAGTCAAACCCGCCGATTCTACGCACTTGGTAATGTCCATGAGGGCATTCTGCCTAGAGGTGACAACTTGTACATCCACACCGAGTCGGCATCCTGTCTTGCCCTTCGGGTTTTTGATACCGCGTTCTTCGTCAAGCGTAAACTCGCCCGGGAACACATGGATAATCTGGCCTGCAGACGACGGCACTGTACTCGCCTGCTTGACGACGGCCTCGATATCGACATCGCGGACTTCACTTGTCGGGAGCGTAACCAGGCCCTTGTAATTTATCGAGGAAACATGCTTGCCTGCAATACCCACATAGACGTTGTGAACATCAATGCTTGTCGAGGATTCAAGCATGTGGACAGCCTTCCCGAGAGTTTCGACCACCGAGTCAAACGCATCCGGATTTGCAAGCGGGAAATCCCCACATTCCAGCACCCGGACCGAATTCCCTTCGATAGCCCCCACGAAAAGGTTTATTTTGGAGGTACCAATATCAAGGCCGAATATGTAATCGTCCTTTTTGATCATGTTTTGTTTGTTGTCATCCATTGAGACACCTCTTATCAAAATCCCTTATATAGGCAAAGCCGTCAAAACGCAAGTCGACTTCGCCCGCGCAGCGCAAGTCCCCAGAAAATCCCTTCCGGAGCGAATCGTACAACCTAAACTGACTTTCGTTCCAGCCCGAAGACGGGAACAACGTGCGGTAAGCCGCATCGCTAAAAAACACTTCCATCGCAGAATCCGCATCGTCCCAAGCCACCTGAGACACCTTGCCATAAAGCAGCGGTGCATTTTTCCGCATCGTTGAAAGGAACTCCGTAACCGTCGCAATCTTGTCCATTGATTCGGGTGCGACAATCGGCAGGTGGAGCGCCAACGTGAGCGCCATCGGGAGCACAAGGCCGCGTTCGGTATAAACCGTCGCCTTCCCTTCTTCGATAACCGACGCCACGGGAGTCGCCTCCTGCACATGAATCTTCAGGAACGAGGGGAACCTTTTTTCCACCTCGACCGAATGAATCAGCGGAATCTGCAAAAGCGAAGCCTTCACGGAATCGGCATTGAGTTCAGACATCGGCATGCCCGTTTCTACCTGGGCACCCTGCATGATGTCTTCCCATGTGAGCATACGATTTCCATCAATCTCGACAATTTGCAGATAACGGAATTCCAGCGGATTGAATCTTTGTACATAGAACCTGAAATGCCAAAGGGTCATGCCCACGGCAGCAAGCAACAGACAGAAAATCCAGCCACGACGCCTAAACCAGGAGCAGGCATGGCCCACACCGGACTTCATCTTCTTCGCCCGGGCGCGCTTGCGCTGTTCCTCGTTCAAGCCGATTCGACGGCCTAGAAATGTCGTCTTGTTTTGGTTCAAATACATTCCTCCAGAATCTTCGTACCGAGTTTCCAGACGTTACCGGCACCCATAAGGACCACCACATCGTTCGGGCGGAGTTCCTTCTTGAGAATCGGGAGCAGATTCATCTGGTCACCCACGAAGCGGGCATCGCGATGGCCACGCACGGTCGCGCTGTCGGCAACGAGCGCACCGGTAATGCCTTCGATGGGCTTTTCGCGGGACGGGTAAATGTCGGTCACCAGGAGCACATCGCAGTTGGCAAAAGCGCTGCCGAAGGATTCGTGCTGGTCACGGGTGCGCGAGAACAGATGCGGCTGGAAAGCGACAATCACGCGCTTGTCCGGGAATGCCTCACGGAATCCTAGAAGCGTCGCAGTAGCTTCTGTCGGGTGGTGAGCATAATCATCAAACACCATGACGCCGTTCTTTTCGCCGATAAACTCAAAGCGACGCTTGACGCCTTCAAAGGCGGCGGCAGCGTGGCGGGCGATCTCGATATCAATGCCTTCTTCGACCGCAAGGGCGATAGCCGCCGTCGCGTTCAGCACATTATGACGTCCAGGAATCTTCAGCTGGAACTGTCCCAGGCTCACCCCATCGTTAAAAATTTCGAAATGCGGATAGCCATGGTCAAAGCGCAAGTTGTCGATACGGTACTTGGCCTGGCGCGTGAAACCGTAAGTAATCACGGGCTTCTTGAGCTTGGAGAGAATCTGCTGCACGTTCGGGTCGTCGAGGCAGACAATCACTTGGCCGTAGAACGGCACCTTGTTCGCAAATTCCACGAACGCGGCCTTGATTTCTTCAATATTACCGTAAGTATCCAAATGGTCCGAATCGATGTTGGTGATGATGGCGGAACTCGGCATCATCGAAAGGAAACTGCGGTCGAACTCGTCGCTTTCGGCAATCAGGTAATCACCGCGGCCCACCTTGGCGCCGCTGCCCTTGCCCTTCACCACGCCGCCCACGATAATCGTCGGGTCACGCTTCGCCTCTTCCCAAATCTGGCCCACGATAGAGGTGGTCGTCGTCTTGCCGTGCGTACCGGCAATAGCGAGCGTGTACTTGAGGCGCATCAGTTCACCGAGCATTTCGGCGCGGCGGATAATGGGGATGCGACGGTTGCGCGCTTCGACCAGTTCCACGTTGTCGTAAGGGATCGCAGAAGAATACACCACCAAGTCGGCGTTTTCCACATTTTTTGCTTCGTGCTTAGGAGCAATGCTTATGCCCAGTCCCTTCAGGTAATCGATGACCTGGCCCTCGCCCATGTCGGAGCCGGTGACCTCGAAGCCGTTTTCCTTGACGACCTCGGCAATGCCCGACATACCGGCACCACCGATACCTACAAAATGCAGGCGACGGACACGCTTGCTGTACATAATCGGCATTATAAGCTCTCCTTGTCCAAAATAATTTTCGCAATCTGGTCGGCAGCATCGGGCATTCCGAGGCCCTTCGCTGCGGCAGCCATTTTCGCAAGTTTGGATTCATCGAACAAAAGCCCCTCGACCTTGTTCCACAAGTCGTTCGGCTCGGAATCCAGTTCCACGAGGCACGCACCCGCCTTCTCGACCACACGGGCATTGAATTCCTGGTGGTTCGCTGTCGCATGCGGGTAAGGCAGCAAAATGGAAGGCTTGCCGAAGGCGAGAATCTCGGCCAACGCCGATGCTCCCGCACGGCTGATAATCAAATCGGCATGCTTCATGTACGCATAAATATTGTCGAGGAATCCGCGAACAGCCACGTTGGGCAAAATGCCCAGACGGCGATTGATGTCGTCGACGTTCTTCACGCCCACCTGCCATACAACGGATACATCGCCATTTGCTGTAATCTTCTCGATGCTTTCTTCAATCTTCGTGTTGATGCCCACAGCACCCTGGGAACCACCCACGATGAACACGGCCTTCTTCCCTTCGCGGAATTCCACGGGACGCGGCAAGTCGTTCTCGTTGGGCAGTTCACGGACCGGGTTGCCGAGGATGCGCGTCTTTTCGATGGGGAATCCCTTCGCCGCCTCTTCGGAAGTCACAAAGATTGTCTTGGCGTAACGGGCACCCACCTTGTTCGCAATGCCCGCAACGGCGTTCTGTTCTTGCAAATACACAGGCAGGCCGAGGCTACCGGCAGCGAGCACGATGGGGAGCGACACGTAGCCACCCGTCGCCACGACGACATCCGGTTTTACCTTCTTGATGACACTTTTTGCACGGACAAGCGACTTGCTCAGGTTGAAGGGCAGCGTCAGGTTCTTGAGGAACGGGCCACGATGCAGCGGAACCGCCGTGATGAATTCATACGGCCAGTTCTTCGACACCAAACGTTCTTCCATGGAGTCCTTGCGTCCCGCGAACACGATGTCTTCTACGCCCATCTTCTTGAGGCTTTCCGCAATCGCTACGGCCGGGAAAATATGGCCTCCAGTGCCACCACATACAAAAAGGAACTTTTTCATGCGCCTCTCCTTGCATAGTCAGGTTTTTTCATAAAGTTGATGTTCAGGGATACCGTATTGTTCATGAATGGTTCACGAATCGTACGCCCCGAAGTCGGCTTGGAAATGTTCAGCATAACACCAATCATTGCCGAAGAGAAAATCAAGTTCGTTCCACCAAAGCTGAGGAACGGCAGCGGCTGCCCCGTCGTTGGGAAAAGCCCCGTGCAAACACAGGTATGAATCATGAAGTTGCAGAACAACGAGAACGTAATCGCAACAGCCATATACTTCCCGAACCGAGAAGACGAAGACCGAGCGACATTGAACCCTTGCCAGAACAACGTTGCAAACAAAATCATCACGATAAACGTGCCCACAAATCCAAATTCCTCGCCAATCACCGAGAAGACCACGTCTTTGTGAGCTTCGGGCAAGTAGCCGAGTTTCTGCATACCCATGCCCACGCCCGTGCCGAACAAGCCTCCATTACCGAGTGCCTGCTGCGAATGCATCAATTGGAACGCCGATTCCGCATGTTCTTCGGGATGCAAGAATGCAAGCAATCGCTTGGAACTATGCGCCTTGTACATGAGCCCCCCAATCCCGACCGGGATAGCGGAACAAATGCAAATCAACAGATACTTGCCCCGCGCACCAGCCGCAAAAAGCACGGCCAGCAACACCAGGGCAAACAAGATAAGCATCGACATGTTCGGCTGCAACGCAAGCAGCACGGCAGAAATCACAAACGGGACCGCCGGTTGGATGATACTGCATCGGAGAGTCTTGATCTCGTCGCCAGCATCGGAGAGCTTCGCGCAGACCATCGTGATAAAGCCAAGTTTCAAAATTTCGGAGGGTTGGATACCCCAAATCCAGCGGGACGCGCCCTTGACCGAAGTTCCCGACACGAGGGCCGCAATCGTCAGGATTACTCCCACGGCAAAGAACACACGCGCAAACTTTTTCCACGCGCTGTAATCCAGCAAGTAGCAGAACACCAGGGCCGCAATCGCCACAAGGACTTTTTTCAAATGCGAAAGGAGGTAATACTCGGTAGAAAGGCCAAGACGCTCCGCCAGCGGCGCTGACGCAGTGTACACAATAACAATCCCCAATACCATCAGCAATACAGCCGGTAGCAGCAGGAGTTTGTTAGAGCCTTTGTTTTGAGCAGAGACCATTCCTTAAACTACTCCTTGAAAATCGGGGTGGCTTGGAGCAAGGCTTCGACAACCTGTTCCATCTTCATACCGCGAGAGCCCTTCACCAGCAGCACATCGCCTTCGGAAACCGTATCGATCAGGAAGTCAATCACCTCCTGCACATTCGAGAAATGGAATACGGAGCGCATGCCACGGCTCTTGGCGCCCTTCACGAAAAACTTCGCCATCTCGCCCACAGTCACGAGGATATCGAAATTCGCCTCGGGAACCATGGTGCCAATCTGTTCGTGCAAGTTACGGCTTTCTTTACCGAGTTCAAGCATGTCGCCAAGTACGGCAATGCGGCGATTCACCTTGCTCATGTTGCCAATCGTCAACAGAGCCATCTTCGTCGAAGACGGGTTGGCATTGTAGCAATCGGAAACAATCTTGAAACCGTTCGCACTCTTCACGTCCATGCGCATACTCGTACCGCGGAAAGCATTGAGCGCAGAGGCAATGCGAGCCTTGGGAACCCCGAAAGCGAGCCCGACAGCTATCGCTGCCAGTGCATTGTACAAGTTGTGTACACCGGGGACATTCAGCTGGATCTTGGTGCGCCCAATGCTAAAGCAGGCGCAGGAATTTTCGTCCCAGGTGAGCCCTTCGGGCTTGATCACGCCACGACGCATACCAAACGTGACAACCTTGTAATTCTTGTTGCTGCGAGCCTTGCAGAGGTGTTCATCGTCGGCGTTCACAATCAAGACACCGCCCTTCTTGAGGCCTGCGGTAATCGTCATCTTTTCCTTGAACACACCGTCCAAATCGCCGAGGCGTTCCAGGTGGCTTGCGCCCACATTGGTAATCACGGCCACATCGGGTTCTGTCGCGAGCGAAAGCGGGCGGATTTCATCCGGGCCGCTCGTACCCATCTCGATGACTGCAGCCTCGTGGGTGCGCTTGAGCTGGAACAACGTCATCGGCACACCGATATGGTTGTTGAAGTTGCCTTGTGTAGCATGAGTATTGTAGCATGTCGAGAGGACAGCCTTCACCATTTCCTTGGTCGTCGTTTTGCCATTGCTACCGGTAATGCCGACCTTCTTCACCTTGAAGCGGCGTTGGTAGCCTTTGGCCAGTTTGAGCAAGGCCTTGGTTGTATCGTCCACTGGGGCGTACATTTTGAACGCACCCTGTTCTACGGCATCCTGATTTACTATGCTCATCAATGCACCGTCCTTCTCCATTTGGTTAACAAACTGGTGGGCGTCAAAACGGACACCCTTGATTGGCCAAAAAACAACACCCTTCGCCGGTTCTCGCGAATCCATGCAAAGGTTCACTTTTCGCGACAGCGTACGGGCAGGAACGCCCACGGCATCCGTTTCGAGGATGTCGAGCATCTCGCGAACTGTCAAATCCAACTTCAGCATTTCTCCATCGCCTTCACCGCCTCTTCGCGGTCGTCAAAATGGTGTTTCGTCTTACCGACGATCTGATAATCTTCGTGGCCCTTGCCCGCAATCACCAGCCAGTCGCCCGGTTCGAGGGAGGCGCAAGCCTTCGCAATCGCCTCGGCACGGTCTTCCACCACGACAAACTTGTCGGTCACCATGCCAGCGCGCACGTCCGCAATGATGGCGGAGGGGTTTTCCGTACGCGGGTTATCGGAGGTGAGCCAGGCCCTGTCGGCCATGCGCTCGGCAATTGAGCCCATGATGGGGCGCTTTGTGCGGTCGCGGTCGCCGCCGCAGCCGAACACGGTGCTAAGGCGTCCGCGACAAAGCCCGCGAGCCGTAGCAAGGACACGTTCCAGCGCGTCCGGGGTGTGGGCATAGTCAACAATCACGTGCTTTCCACCCTTGTTCCAGACCTTTTCGAATCGACCCGGGACGCGCACTGAGGCAAGGGCTTCGCGCATAGCGCTCTCAGGCAAGCCAATAGCGTATGCCCACGAAAGCACAAGTAAAACGTTATCCGCATTGAAATCGCCGCAAAGCGGGGTGGAGAACTTCTCCGCAGAAATCTTCGGCACCGTAAATTCAAGCCCGTCTTCGGTGCTCGACACAGCTCCAACAGGAGAAATGTCCGCACCGGCTTTACCGAGGCGAGAAACAGAAACCTTCTTGCAAACGTCAATGCCATCAAAAAGCTTTGCACCGTATTCGTCGTCCACGTTGATTACGGCGACACCGTCATCGGCCAAGTAGCGCGTGAACAGCAACTTTTTCGCCTCGAAATAGGCTTCCATCGTCTTGTGATAATCGAGGTGGTCTTGAGTCAGGTTGCTGAACAAACCGCTCCTGAAGCGGATTCCCGCAACACGGCCCTGGTGCAGCGAGTGCGATGAGGCTTCCATCACGAGGTCGGTACAACCAGCTTCTACTGCGCGGGCGGCAAAAGCAAAGAGATCGAGTTGCCCCGGAGTCGTAAGCGAAGCCGGTACAGAATCTTCACCAATCTTGTTCTTGATGGTACCAAGAAGCGCTACCTTATGGCCCGCAGCCGTCAGCATGGAATCCATCAAGAAAGCACTCGTTGTCTTTCCGTTCGTCCCCGTGACTGCATGCACAGCGATCTTCGCAAAAGGATCCTTGTAGAAAATTTGAGCGGCTTCCAGGCGGGCTTCACGCACGTCCTTCACCTGGATCCATTTCGAAGCCATCCCTTCCGGCGCAGCGGTCTCCGCAACCACGGCGACAGCGCCCTTCGCGATGGCGTCACACGCGAACTTCTCGTAATCGGCAACCGGGAACGAGAAAAACAGGTCCCCTTCCTTGACGCGGCGGGAATCGTCGCAAAGACCTCGGACAGACAAATTCTGCATCAGCGCTTCCGAAAGCATCAGCCTTTCTCCTTTAAAGTCAACTTGCAAGTCAGTCCCTTGTGAATTTCCTCGTCGGCCTTGGGGCTTTGAGACACGACGCGGCCCTTTCCGGTATACTCAACATTCATGCGGATATTCCCCATGATTTCGAGGGCATCCTTCAGCGAAAGCCCTGCGAGGTTCGGCATCTTCGTCGCGGAAACTTCGCCAAGCATCAAAGAAACCTTGCCGTTATCGCTCATATCGCTACGCTGCGACACCACGCGATTTCCATCGCCACGGAAGGCAACCGGGCAGCCCTTCTTGCGGGCAAGTTCTTTTGCGTCGCGGGCAGAGAGGCCGACAAAATCCACATCGCAACGATTGTCCAGTCTCACATGCTGCAAATTGTGGGACGCCGGGGAAAGTTCCGGATGGTAATAAACAGCTTCCATGATGCGGCGGAAAATCGGGCCTGCCGTAAGGCCACCCACGTGCATGCCCTGCGGGTCGTCCACGAGCACCAAGCACACATAGCGCGTATCTTCGACCGGCGCAAGGCCGATGAACGAAGCCACCTGCGAATTGCGATCGTAACGGCCTGTTTCTTGGTTGAACTTTTCTGCCGTACCGGTCTTGCCACCAAAAAGGATATCGGGCAATTTCTTGCTTGCCACCCTCTTTGCCGTACCGCTGTTCACGACGTTGTTCAACATCTTGCGAATCTTCGCTGCAGTCTTCTCCGAAATCACGCGACGGACTTCGACAGGTTCCTTCTTTTCGACCAGGTTACCATCGGCATCGCGCCATTCCTTCACAATCATCGGTTCCATGAGCTTGCCGCCGTTGGCAACCGCGGCATAAGCCATCACCATCTGAATAGGCGTCACGGAAACGGCATGGCCAAAGCCCATCGTTTTAAGCGTACGGTCGTCACGCGTGAGTTCATACGGTTGCAACAGTTTGCCGGATTCTTCGCCTTCGAAGTCTTCGGACGTGCGCATGCCAAACCCAAAATTACGCGCCATTCTATATAGGCGTTCGGCCCCCACTTCGGAGGCAATCTTTGCAAAGACGATGTTGGAAGACTGCACCATCGCCTCTCCCATATTCATATCGCCGTAAATGTGCGTATCGCAAATCTGCTCGGATCTCGAATTCCAGCGCCAGCAGCGGCCTTCGTCCTTGTAAACCTTGGTCGTGTCCACGACTCCGTTTTCTAGAGCGGCGGCAGCGGTAATCACTTTGAACGTGGAGCCCGGTTCGTAAGACATGCTCACGATATCGTTCTTGGACATGCGCCCGACCCCTTGTGTTTTGGAGTTCGGGTCGAAAGTCGGGTAGCTTGCCATGGCAAGGATTTCGCCGGTGAACGGATCCACCACGACAGCGCTCGCGCTCGTCGCATTGAATTCCATCACGCCATCTTTCAAGGCCTTCTCGACAATCTCCTGCATGTTGCGGTCAATCGTCAGCACCAAATTCTTGCCCGGTTCGGCATCGGCCACTTTTTCGGAGCGGCCGTAAATCTCGCGCTGGTGAGCGTCCTTCACACTCAAGCGGAAACCGCCGTTGCCACGCAAGCGGGAATCGAAGCGGCGTTCCATGCCCATGCTGCCAGAACCATTGTAGCCCACCTTCCCCACAATCTGTGCGGCCAGTTTGCCCTGCAAGAAGATGCGGCTGTAATCCAGGTTCCTGTTCGCTGTATCGCGATAGTTATCGGCAAAGACGATACCGTTACGGTCCATGATGCGGCCACGGTCGGCATACACGTTCTTCGTGTCCATCACCATGCTCTTTGTCTTCGCCTTGTACACATCCTGATTCACCACCTGGATATTGAAAGTCTGCCAAAGGAGCACGCCAACACAGCCGAGCGTAATAAACTTGATGATTCCGAGCGGTTCTATATAGAAGTTGTTCACTGAACACCTCCTAGCGGCATCACCTTTTGCGGCAAGCCGTTCAAGCCCAAGCCAACAGAATCGGCAAACTTCGAAAGTTGTTCGAGCGAAGAAAGCTGGTTAATTTTCAATTCTAGAGCCAGTGCGTCGTGCTTCAAGAAGGCGATTTCCACCTGGAGCCCATGCGCGGTCTCGTACAAACTATTGATGCGGTTCTGCATATAGAGCGGCAACATGCAGAGCAGAGCGAGCACGACAACGGCACCGGCCACAATCAGCGTGACCGAGCGGTTGGAGGCCCCGATGGCCTTTATCTTGTCCGTCTTGCTCATACCCTTTCGTACACTCTCAGTTTTGCAGAACGAGCCCGTCCGTTCTTTTCAATTTCTTCGGCCGAGGGCAAAATCGGCTTGCGATTCACCTTTTTCAGGCGTTGGTGATTGCCTCCGCACATGCACACAGGCATGTGTTCGGGGCATATACATGCCCTTTCGAACTCCGCGGTGGTCTCCTTGACGCACCGGTCTTCTACGGAGTGGTAGCTCATCACCACCAGGCGGCCACCCACCTTGAGGCAGTCCACCGCGGCGCGGAGGCTATCCTCGATTTCCTTGAGTTCCCCGTTGACTTCCATGCGGATTGCCTGGAACACGCGAGCCAAAAGCCCGTTCACTTCGCGACGCTTGTCGGGGAATACGGACTCCACCACAGATTTCATATCGGAAGGCAGTATCTCGCGACCTTCGCCAGAAACAGCGGCAACCATTTCAAGGATCCGTGTTGCCAATTTGAAAGCACGGTCCATGTCCGCATTCTTGCGGAGGGCCGCGGCAAGCGTATCTGCATCAACGTTCTTGAGCCATTCCTGCGCCGAGACACCCTCGCGACGATCCATGCGCAAGTCAAGCGGATTGTCGCCGACAAACGTAAATCCGCGTGCGGAATCATCCACCTGATGGCTGCTGATGCCCAAATCGTAGAGGATTCCGTCCAAAGTATCGGGAGCGATTTCGTTCTTGAGTTCGCCAAAGCGCACCGGATGCACAATAAACTTGGGTTTTACTCCAGCAAGGCGCTTGGTCGCAAAAGCCACCGCTTCTTCGTCACGGTCGAAAGCGTGGAGCGTACCCTGTTCGTTCAGGCGGGTCGCAATCGCGTAAGAATGTCCACCACCGCCTAGCGTGCAATCGGCATAAGTCCCGTCCGCCTTTATATTAAGGCCTTCCAAGCATTCCTTGAGCATCACCGGATCGTGGTAGAACACGCCATCCGTCGCCCCGGCCACTGCCGCCGGAGAAAATTCTTTTATACGTAATGCTTTTGGAGATAAACTACTTTGCGGCACTTGGACCCTCCGTCAAACCTTCTCCATAGAACGCAGCATCGAATGCGGCAACAGATTCATTTGTCTGCAATCCGTATTCAGCATTGAAGCGTTCCGGGTTCCATAGTTCAAGAGTCTTACCGCTAGCTTGCACATAAAGGACTTCACCCTTAAGGCCTGCGTACTCCAACAAGATCTTTGGGAGTAAAATGCGATTCTGGCCATCGAGCTCCACGAATGCGGGGCATAGGCCTCTCCGAACTAGGTCGGCTTGACGGCGGTCGGACCGGCAGTCCAGGTCCGCCATGAACTTTTCGTATTCGGGCAAGGTAAACAACCGGAGGGTACGGTCCGGGCCACGCGTGACCACGAATTCGCTCCCTTCGGCAGCCGTAAGCTGACGACGGAATTCCCTAGGGAAGGAAGACCTTCCCTTTCCATCGATAGCCGTTTGGGCTTGACCTATGAAAGACGTAAAGTTCATACTAGTTTGACACATTTTACCACAACACGTGATAAATATACCACTTTCTACCACCTTCGGCAATGGACACTCGGATTTTCTTATAAAAAACATACCAGGGACCGAGGTCCTCTTTTTTTCAAAAGTGAACATCCGAGCACATTCCGCAAAGATTTCTTACGGGATGACGAAGCTCTCCAAAACGACAAAAATCCGGCCAGAGGCCGGATTCTTTGTTTTATTGTCTTATTATGTTAGCCTGTTCGCTACGGTTTCGCTGCCGGAGCGGGCTTGTCTGCGGGTTTTGCCGGAGCAGCCGGAGCTGCCGCAGGAGCGGGCTTGTCTGCGGGTTCTGCCGGAACAGCCGGAGCTGCCGCAGGAGCGGGCTTTTCGACGCTTTCTTCCATCTTCTCCGAGAATCCGGAGTCACCTTTACCTTCCTTCTCGAACGGGATGAGTTCCACGCGGCGGTTCTTGGCGCGGCCCTCGTCCGTCTCGTTATCGGCAAGCGGCCTACGCGTACCGAAACCAACGGCGCGCAAACGGTCCTTCGCGATGCCCTTCGAAATCAGGTAGGTCGTCACGGAATGAGCGCGGTCTTCGGAAAGTCTCTGGTTGTAGTCTTCCGTTCCCACAATATCCGTGTGGCCCTGCACTTCAAGGTTCGCTTCGGGGAACTCCTTCATGAGCGCCACGATGTCGTCAAGAGTCGGATAGCTGTTCTGGGTGAGCTTCGAAGAATTGAATTCGAAGTTGATTCCCTTCTTGAGCAGGTTCAAGTCATGCTTCTTCTCGAGCGGGCAACCGACCGTATCCACGGCAACACCCGGGATAGTATTCGGGCACTTGTCCTTGTAATCGGGCACCTTGTCCTTGTCGCTATCGAGCGGGCAGCCGACCGTGTCGACCGGGACTCCCAGCGGAGTATTCGGGCACTGGTCCTTATAATCGGGCACCTTGTCCTTGTCGCTGTCGAGCGGGCAACCCACAGTATCAACCTTCACGCCCTTCGGGGTGTTGGGGCACTGATCCTTGTAATCGTACACGCCGTCTTCGTCGGTATCGAGCGGGCAGCCTTCCACGGTCACCTCGACTCCCTTCGGGGTGTCGGGGCACTTGTCCAGACCGTCGAACACCTTATCGCCGTCGGTATCGATGCCACAACCGTCGGCATCCACCACGATGGGCTTAGGCGTATGCGGGCACTTGTCCTTGTCGTTCTTCACACCGTCACCGTCGTCGTCGCCCACAGGAGGCTTGCCAAAGGTCCAGGTGAGTTTCGCGATGCCGGCAATGAGCGGGTGCGCCACATAGCAGTAGTGGAGCGTCTTGCCGTTCTTGCCCTCGTATTCGAGCATGAAGTCTTCGCAGCCGTCCATTTCGTCGTCTACGTCGTAACCCACGTTGAGCAGGTTCCTTATGCCAATGTCGATACCCATGGCAAATTCGATGTCGCCAAGGAAGTCGAGGAACGGCACCTTCAAGCTAAAGCCGGGCGTGAGCAACATCGGGTCTACCAGCGGATTGATCGGGTAGTCGTTGTTGCCAAGACGCATTTCGCCGCTGAATTCCAGGAACGGATGGAACCATTCGTACATCATGTAGTTGATAGCGGTACTGTACACGAGCGTATTGGAACCGTCGCCAAACACCGCCATGAACCCAAGGCTGGAATTCCATATAAGCGGGAGACCCCGCTTGGTGTAATCCACTTCGGCGACACCCGTAAGCCCGACCACGACGCTATTTGCGGTGTAGGCATACGTCGGGCCACCGTTCCCGTTCAGGAACCAGGCATGGCGGGGGCGCATACCGGCATTTTTCCAGCCCGTGGGCAGGTACAGGTCGAGCACCGCCGCCGTCCTCAAGATATCGGGGCCGAAATGTGGAGTGCGGTACTTGCCATAAAGCTGGAGGTCACCAAGGCCACCCTCAATCATGCCCGCCCAGGCCGCCTCACCGGAATAATCCTTGGCGTGGTCATAATAGATGGGCAAGCTGACGCCTACATCCAAATCGTCGCGCAGGCCAAAGGCGAAATTGAAGTTACCGGCGAGCGCACCGTCGATACGCCCCTCTTCCATGTCGGCATCCCACACGTCAAGCTGCTGATTGGTCCCGTCCGGGCCTACAAACTTGCCCGCGCGGGTATAACCCCAGTTGTCAGTGGCGATGGTTCCACCAGTCCCTGCACGGAAATGGAAGAACCCGAGAGTGTTAGCATCTTGCTGGTGCAAGCCGGTCTTTCCCCCGAGCAGACCCGTCTGCGCGAAGGTCGCCGCCTGCACAAGAAGCAAGAATAAAAGAATTTTTTTCATCTACTTTCTATTTCCTTTGTTCTTACTTTCTCTATGCTTGGCCAGAATACCAGATGCCATCTTGACAACGCGGGGTCATACGCATGAAGGGATATTCGGGGCAAGTCCAACTATCATAATCGTCATAATCCACACATCCTTCCGCATTTTCCGTTTCTTCACAAAAATCCACAGTCGTGCATGCTCTACTTAGCGTATTATGGTTATCGCAATAATCTTCCACGGACGAGCATTGTGTCAATCCCATCTCCTCAAGAGTCATCCACTTACCATAATCATTAGGTCCATTTTTGTAATTGAAGTTGTAGTAATATTTTATCCCTCCATACAAGCACGGATGATCACAAGACGATTCCTCGCCATCTTCTTCTACAAATTCACTATGCATTGCCGAGCAAGCGGTTTGGACATCGGTCACCTTTATACAATGTACATTTGAAGCTGAATCTCTACGAATCTTGTAAACCTCCGGCAACACAGTCCCTTCCATAGTATATCCGGATAGGAATATAATGTAGTCCCTATAATACGAATAAACCACATTCCTGCTGAGATAGGACTCGTCTTCCGGATCATACCGATCATACACCTTATTGCAAAGTTCCTCACCTGTCCGGTAAGCCGAAGCAGAAGTAATATAAGGAGGAGAATAAACGATTTCTTCCCTCAGGGATTCCTCGTGGACAGAGTCCTTGACAAGGCAGACAGAGGCGGTTTGCGCATAGCAATCCCCCCCACTAGGAGCACACTCTTCTTTTTTGATATTCTGTTTATTTTGTTCACAATAATCATGTATGTTGAGGCAGGTTTCGCCATCGGCTAACGTAATCCACCCCCCCCTCTTTAAGCTGTAATAGAATGTCCTGCCGGCATAGTCACAACGGTAATTGCAGGGCTCATCAAGCCAAGGTTCACCACCGTTCGGAGCAACGATTCTCGGGCATTCCCTATCAGGATCCACTTGATTCCAATCCCTATGGATAGACGAAGAACTTCCGATATATTTTTCTATTTGGTCACAAGTATATTCGTCGCTACCAGAAGAAACAACCGTATCGATGATGCTGGAATTGCAGGCCTTATTCAACTTGAGATCAAGGTTACCCGCTATAGTCCAGCGGCAATTTACATAAGAACGTTTTGCCACCGTAACTTCGCCGTCCGCCGTTTCTTCCCAAACATAATCGCAATCACACTTGTAATGTTCCATACCGGTCCTATCGGACAACTTCCATTCAAGTGAGTCCATTTTATAAATCGCAGAGGTCTTCATCAAGGTTTCGGTACAAACCCCGGACATGACTTCGATTGGTTCTGCACGAAGCCATTTACCCACACCATTGTCATTAAGTTTGCACACAACAAAACCCTGTCTTAGCTTAGTTGCATAGATCGTGTCAACTTCATTCACTTTAGCCGAATCACATTCACCCAATTGAATACGGGCAAGTGGATCAATCTCATACACAGGGACAAAAGCCTTTTCCGATGTATCACACCTAAAGAAGGTTTCAAACTCCGGAAGCGTGAACAACGAATCCTTCGTTTCGGCATTGCACACTTCACCGATAGTATACTCGTAATAACTGACAGGCTTGCCGACAAGGTCGCCCGTAGAATCGGCCACGCACTGGAAATACTGGGTACCCATTCCACCGACTCCCGATACAAGGGAGCCCTCCTGTTTCCCATTACAAATGGCAGACTTCATGTCATTAGACCTTTTCCAAGATTTCTCCTTACATTCAGCAACAATCGACGTGCCCATGGAATCGATTATGAAGAACTTACCCGCAGTCGAGTCATTGCATTCGCCTGCAATGCTGCTTGCAATCGCATCGATACTCTGATCGAATTTCGCTATAGGATACCAAAGTTCCAACCTTCCATCACACTTGAAGTACTTGAACAAACCTCCCGTAACATGACTTTCGTAAATAGGAGCCTGTTCCAGGTTGCAAGCAGGCAATTCATAAGCATCCTTCAGGCCATGCTGGGTAATTTTTTCATAAGCATTCTGCGTATCAGGAATTTCTCCACTCTGCCCATTCATGCGCAAGTTGAAATACACAACGTAGTAGTCAATAAAGAATATGGGGTATTCGAAACCATTCTTCAACTTGAATAACGGCTGGTTAATTGCCGTCTTGAAATTACCTTCCTTCGCAAAAAGTTCCCTGTAATCGGCGTAGGTCCTGTTATAATTAGATACATAGTTAGAGCTGGATTCAAGACTTGAAAGAACCATAGGCCAGCTTATTGCGGCAGAAATTTCATTGATTTCAATTGTATCCGACATGTAGAAGTCCACCGCGTAGAAATCCTTGCCGAGGGCCAGTGCTTCGGTAATTTCGTCGTTAGCCTGCTTGCTTGCCTTGGCGAAGTCCGTTCCTTTTTTCTTCATAAGCGTTTCGATACGGGCAGCCTTGTAATCGCTTACGAAATCAACAACAATGGTATCGCCGTCATCCATATTGACAAACGCCATATAGACAATTTCGGAGGTCCCTTCTGAACTTTGACTACGACCATTACCAGAACCGTTGCTGCGATCAAGTCTCACACGGAACTGCGCATAGGAGTTCATCATGTTCGTTATATCGACATCGTTTGCAAGGAAACTCACGTAGTAACTCACTTTGTACAGACTAGGATCTTCGTAAGTAGTAATTATTGTCTGCTTTGTGAGATACAGTTCCGAAACAAAATTCTTCCCAGTCCTTTCAAAGTTGGAATCCACTTCCATCACAGTCAATTCAGCCGAATTGCCGAAATCATAGAGACTTACATCTTTTTGATACGGGAACCTGAACATGACGGTCTTCTTGTAGTGCTTAGTCAGGTTCTTGTTAGGGATAAGCGTCGGCAACTGGATGATGCTTGAACCCGAGCCGCATGATATCTTCACGTTGATGAGGGAAGCCTCCGTGTCGGTCCAACTCGAGTCCATACGGCAGGAAAGGCTATCCACCAACATCTCGGTGAGAGTATCGATAACGGAATCGGCCACCTTCTTGGATACAGTCCTGGAAACACTGTCCACGTTGACTTCCTTGCCGTTCTGTCCAGCCTTGCCGTCGGCACCATTCTGACCGGCCTTGCCATCGGCACCCTTCTGGCCGTTCTGACCATCGGTACCGTTCTGAACAGTACCGATAGTCTTGCCATCGCATATAATCTTGTAACCGGAGGAATCCTTCAGGGGCTCGGACTTGCATCGGAGGTCCACGGCTTCAGAGGCGTTGACCACGGACCATTCGCCATCGGTACAGGCATAAAGGACACCGGTCGACTTCACGAGGGCCATTTCCCCTTCGTTCTCGCCATTACAGGCAAGACTGTCGAGAGAATCCACAATTGCGTATTCGTCGTTGTGGACGTGGATAACGTCATCACCGCAAGCGGTGTAAAAAAGTGCTAAAAAGCTAGCAGCAGACCATGTAAGAAATAACTTTTTCATATTTCCCCTTTTTTTGTTAAACCCACCCCTAAAATAGTAAAAAAAAGTTTTCAACAAATGTTGTCCAAAAAAAAGACCCCGCGGAATGCACCGCGGAGCCGATATTTTTTTGTCCTATTTTACTTCTTGAGGCTCGGAACACCACCGAAGTCGACGTTCGTCTTCTTGCCGAGCAAGAGGGCGCGCGTCTTGAGCGGAAGACCGTAGCAGCGGATGAAGCCCGTAGCGTCCTTCTGGTCGTACATGTCGACGTCGGTGAATCCACCGAGGCCCATATCGTAGAGGCTGTAGGGGCTCTTGATGCCGGCCGGGATAATGTTGCCCTTGTAGAGTTTGAGGGTCACATCACCGGTAACAACCTTGTTCACTTCGTTGAAGAAGGCGTCCATAGCCTGGCGGAGCGGAGTGAACCACTGGCCATTGTACACGAGGTTCGCATACGTCATGGACATCTTCTGGGCTTCGAACAAAGTTTCCTTGTCGAGCACGAGCTGCTGCAGGCATTCGTGAGCCTTGTACAGGAGCGTGCCACCCGGAGTTTCGTACACGCCGCGGCTCTTGAGACCCACAAGGCGGTTTTCGACGATATCCAGGAGACCGCAAGCGTTCTTGCCACCAATCTTGTTCAGGTATTCGAGGAGTTCGACAGCACCCATCTTCTTGCCGTCGATAGCGACCGGATTGCCCTTTTCGAAGGTAATCGTCACGTGGTCGGCCTTGTTCGGGGCCTTCTCGTACGTGGCCGTGTGCTTGAGGAACTCGTACTTGTGTTCCTGTTCCGGGAATTCCAGAACACCACCTTCGTGAGAGAGGTGCCAGAGGTTGCCGTCTTCGGAGTAAATCTTCTTCTTGCTGATGCCGTTGAGCGGAATCTTGTGGGCGGCAGCGTAGTCGATAGCGTCTTCGCGGCTATGGAAGTGCCACTTCGGGTCCTTCCACGGAGCGATAACTTCGAGCTTCGGGTTGAGAGCGGCGTAGGTCAGTTCGAAACGGACCTGGTCGTTACCCTTACCGGTAGCACCGTGAGCAACAGCGTAAGCGCCTTCCTTCTCGGCGATCTTGACCTGGTACTTAGCGATGAGCGGACGAGCAAAGGACGTACCGAGGAGGTAAGTGCCTTCGTACTTTGCACCGGCGCGAACGGTCGGCCAA
Source organism: uncultured Fibrobacter sp. (assembly GCF_947305105.1). NCBI lineage: Bacteria > Pseudomonadati > Fibrobacterota > Fibrobacteria > Fibrobacterales > Fibrobacteraceae > Fibrobacter > uncultured Fibrobacter sp. The sequence goes on from NZ_CAMZCS010000023.1 coordinate 44,356, forward strand.
ACGTATTCTTCAAGGAATTCCTTCTTGAGGTCGAGAACGTAGCACTTGGAAGCACCGGTCTTGAGAGCCTTTTCTTCGAGAGCCTTTGCGTTCGGGAAATCGTTCTGTCCCAAGTCAGCGGCGAAAGCGATCACTTCGCAGTCGTAGTTTTCCTTGAGCCAAGGAATGATGATGGAGGTGTCAAGTCCACCGCTATAGGCGAGGACGACTTTCTTCTTGGATTCTGTTTTAGCCATTTTGAATGTCCTTTGAAAAATTTTTAGACGGAATAAATGTAGTAAAAAAAAGTGGTTGGTGATTAGTGGCTAGTAAACAGGACTGCGCAAGAGTTACTATATTCAAAATATGAAGATTTCCAACAGGGCCCTCGGCTACATTTCGATGCTTGCGCTCATCGCCTTTTTTGCGTACATCGCCTATAGCATGTACACGGCACAGCAAAGTGTGAGCCATGTAGCCATCGTCGATTTCGACGAGCTTGGGTCGCTACAACCCGAAGACCCCGTCGTCATCCGGGGATTCAAGGTCGGTACCATCGGGACAGTCACCTGGCTCGGCGACAGGGCGCGCATCACCGTCAAGTTCGATGACCCCATCGTCATCCGCGAAGGGACCGAGTTCAACAACGTGAACTTCGCCCTCATGGGCCAACGCCGCCTGGAAATCACCCCGTCCAAGACGGGAAAAGCCTTACCCGAAGACCACATTTTCATCGGGCACTTTGAGCCGGGCATCGCCGAGGCACTCCGCTTCATCGAAAACGTGAACCAGCAGATAGCCGTCATCCGGGATGTCATCCACGTCATCACCGAAGGCGATTCCACGCACCAGTCCGCACCGGAAGTATTCGAGAACACATTCAATGCCATCGAAGCGTTCTTGGACAGCGCCGACCAAGAAGCCGCAAAATTTTCTCCGAAGATTATGCAATTGTTCAACCAGGTCAACCAGACGAGCCAAAGCATAGGCGAAGCAACTGTCAAGGCAGACTCCACGATAAGGCTTGCGACCAGCGCCGTCAACGAAAAACTTGAAGGCATCCAGAACACGATGAAGACAATCTCGGAGACTGCGGAGAAGACGAACAAGGCCATCACGGATATCGAGAACAGCACGCTCTCTGCCGAAATCCTGAAGACGACGCAGACCGTCGAAAAGGTGAACGCCATCATCGACAAGTTCAACAAGCTGGTCAAGGCCATCAACACCAAGGGCATCAAGGTTTACGACGAGAAGGGTAACCCCGTCAAGCTCATCAAGTGGAAGAACATGAACATCATCGGGCAGACGGCCCGCAGCAAGGCCAAAGACCGCGCGGATTCCGCAGCCGTTCCGACAAAGACAGAAGCCCCGAAAACAGACTCTTCCGCAGTAGCTCCAAAGGCAAAGCAGTAGGCACCGGCATGGACCTTTCGCAGTTACCAGGACTTGGTCCCAAAAGGCTAGAAGCCCTGCACAAGACGGGAATATTCACCGTCAGCGACCTGCTTTACAACATTCCCCGCACCTACCTGGACCAGACAAAGGTTTCCAAAATCGCAAACTGCAAAATCGGCGAGAAGGTCGTACTGATCGGCACCGTGAGGCGCGCCGGTATCGTACGCGGGCGGACATCGAGGTTCATCGCATCGTTTTCCGACGGCACAGGGGAAATCTCGCTCCTGTTCTTCAAGGCATGCCACTTCTGGAGCAAGAAAATCAAGCCGGATTCGCACTGGCTCGTGACAGGCACCGTCGGCGACTACAGGGGCCTGCAAATCACGCACCCCGACATGCAGCCCTTCGACGAGGGTGAAGAATTCAACGGGCGCATCCTCCCCGTCTACCCCATCAGCGAAGCCTGCCGCGAAGCGCGGATGGAACAGAAATTTTTCAGGCAACTGTACGCCACCGTGTTCAAGTTCCCGGGCCTCACACTCCCCGGAGTCTGCCCGCGCGAGCTCACGGACTACCTGCACTTTGCGCCGGTCCTCGACAATTTGAGGGTACTGCACAATCCCGTGGACTTTGCGGCGATTCGCAAGGCCAAAGGCGAACTCAAGATTCTGGAACTCATGCCGTTCTGCCTGCGCATGATCCGCAGGCGGCAAAACCAGATGGTGCGCGGCCACGAAAGGCAAGTCGACCTGGGCCGCGTCATGCAGGCGCGCGCAGCGCTCCCCTTCCAGCTCACCGACGGGCAGGAGAACGCGCTGAACGAGATTGTCGCAGGGCTCAACGGAAAAAAACAATTCCATGCGCTGCTGCAAGGGGATGTCGGCAGCGGCAAGACCGTTGTCGCCATGCTCGCGATGCTTGCCGTATGCGGCGCGGGCGAACAGTGCGCCCTGATGGTGCCTACCGACATTCTGGCAAGGCAGCACTACAAGACGCTCAAGCCGTTTTTTGACGCCGCAGGAATGCACCTGCAACTTTTGGTAGGCGCCACGTCCGCCGCCGAGCGCAACGTGATTTTGGGAGAGTTGCAGATGGGCCTTTGCGAGGCCGTCATCGGCACCCACGCCTTGTTCAGCAAAGATGTCGCGTTCCGTAACTTGGGACTCGTCATCATCGACGAACAACACCGATTCGGCGTGGGCCAGCGCGAAGCGCTGCTCGCAAAGGGCGAATACCCCGACATGCTCGTGATGAGCGCCACCCCTATCCCGCGCAGCCTCGCCATGACGCTCTACGGCGACCTGAAAGTCATCAGCATCAAGGACAAGCCCGTAGGCCGCAAGCCCATCCGCACGCGCCTCGTACCATCCGAGAAGCGCGACGACATGAAAAAGTTTATCTGCAGCGAAGCCGCAAACGGCAATCTCTGCTACTGGATTGTGAGCCGAGTGAATGCCGACGATTCGGGCGATTCGACGAGTTCAGAGACAGGCGAAAGGAGCGCCTACAGCGTCGACGACATCGTCAAGGAAATGCGCAGCTACATCGCTGCCACGCAGGCCGAAACCGCCGGGGGTAAAAAACTCCGCGTCGAGGGAATCCACGGACAGATGGACGAAGCGAAGCGCGACGAAATCCTCAAGCAGTTCGCCCAAGGCGAAATCCAGATTCTCGTCGCGACCACCGTCATCGAAGTCGGCGTGAACGTCCCCGCCGCGAACCTCATGGTCATCGACCAGCCCGACCGATTCGGCCTGGCCCAGCTCCACCAGCTGCGCGGGCGCGTAGGCCGCGGAAGCACACAGGCATGGTGTTTCTTGATGTTGCCGCCGGGCGATGCCGCCGAAGCCTCGATGGAGCGACTCACCAAATTCGCGGGCACCGAGGATGGGTTCGAAATCGCCGAGATCGACTTGCAGACGCGCGGTGCCGGCAACCTCGAAGGCAACGAGCAGAGCGGAGCCTGGGTGTTCCGCTGGTTCGACTGGATTGCCGACCAGGAACTGATTTCCAAGACGCTCACCATGGCCGAGAACATCCTCGCAGACGCAGGCGCATTCGACGAACCCGCCCGCGAAAAAATCCAGACCTGGTACAACGAAAAACCGTCCGCCAATGCAGACGGAGTACACTAGATACAAGTTTCCTCCCCCTTCCACATTTCCCCGGACAAAAACCGCCGTAAAAACGTCTATAGGAACAGACGGGTTTTCTCTCGTTTGCGCGATGCCGATTTCAGTGAATTTGCAAACAACCCCATTTTCAGAGTATCGCAAAACGAAGTGAAATTATGTAAAAAGCTCCGCTCCAAATTCAGATTGAACCGGAGATTTTCCAGAATCATCATCTCCGCAAGAGACAAGCATTAGTAAAGGAAGAAGCAACAGTATCAAATATTTTGGCACGAACTTTTCCTCTGCAAATTAAACATCAAGCAAGAAGGGGGATGGGCTTTGGGCATAGCATGCTCCTTATTCCTTTATACATCGTATTGCTATATAAAAGGCTTCACCATACGATTGATATAGAACATTATTTTTTGAATCGCTAACCTTAACGGCATTCGATTGAATTGAATTGCTATTTTTTATGGCATAAACAGCTGGAGCGATAGAATCTACTTTATTAAAACCAGTAAATCTACTATAATAGCCTGACGGTATAGCAGAAAAACCCGATTCATTTGTAGCAAATTCACTTGGCCAATAGGCCTCATCAGCAAATTTCATTTTTTGACCAGCATTATCATTTCCGAGATAATCAATTAATATTTCCCATTGCGCATTAGCAGGGATTTTCCACCCATCAGGGCATAGATTTTTGTTATAACCATCATACGCCATGATTATCACGTCATATAACCTTCCAAAAATAGAGCAATCGCCCTCTTGCAGAGACTTGTACTCACCACCACCACATACTGAATGACCGCCAAAATAAGTTCCAACAGTGTCTTTGGGCAAATAATTCAAATTTTCCGCCATCCAAACCTGTAATCCGATGGTTACAGTTTTGTACACCTGACCGTCTCGTAAATCCGTCAACGTATTGTTTTCAGCATCATATATGCTATTCAATGCAGGAGAACTTGAGGAACTCATCTCCGAAGACGATGATTCGACCGGATTCAGGCTAGAAGAACTTTCTTCTGACGAAGACGAAAACAACTCGGTTGAAGAGCTCTCTACCGATGATAATGGTTCGTGTTTTTTCTCACTTGAAGAGCTCATGTTTTCGGACGACGACGAATTCTCTTTCTTTTCGCTGGACGAGCTCTTTTCCGAGGACGAGGACTTGTCTTCCTTTACGCTGGAGGAACTTTGCGTGGACGATGATTCCGTCTTTTTGCTGGAGGAACTTCCTTTCACCGAAGAAGACGACGTCTTGGTCTGCTTTACGCTAGACGAACTCGCCTTCACCGAAGACGACTTTGCCGAACTAGAAGAAGTTTTTTCACTGCTGGAGGATTCCACCTCCTGTTCCAGGGAAGAACTCGATTCCACAAATTCCGGCTGGGTAGATGAGTTGCTGGAGCTTTCATCCCCGCAAGACACCAACAGGCAAACAGCACTCAATGGAATCAACAACCGCTTCAACATGGACATTCGCTCCCTTCTTCAAGTTCTCATAGACCAATATATACTCATTTTCCGCCTTTTCACCCCGACCGGGCCAAAAATGCCGTCCAAAGGCGCAAAAAAACGGCCATTAAGGCCGCCCAAAATCACTCAATTATACAAGCTACAACTCGCGGATCTGTTCTTCTGAAAGACCGGTCGCTTTAACAATAAAGGACATATCAGCGCCCATATTGCGCATTTTCTTCGCGATTTCTTCTGCCTTATCCATGGCTCCTTCATAGCGTTCCATGGCCTTGTCAAAGTCGCTCATGTCTACCGTCATAAGATACCTCGAACTGAATCTACATAATTTTACTTCGTTTTGCAACACCTTGAACACGGGATCGTTCGCAAACTCACTGAAATCGGCTTCTCTGTTCAACGTGTCGATGGCGCGGAGCCACTGAGCAAGGCGGCTGCTGTCGTCCGCAAAACGTTCGGCTTTCCTGAAGAACTTCTCCACCTCAATCAGCGTGACTGTCTGCCGGTCAAAATAGACCTGCTGTTCCTGATTGCGCAGCTGTACCGTATGGCGGTAGTTTGCAGATTCGGGGAACGCATCGAAGAACTGGAATCCGACCACGTTCAGGTTTTCAAGACGGGGATTTTCGCCCTTCCTGGCCATGTTGCTTGTAAGACGGGCTACGTAAAGGACCAAACGGTCTCTGAACACCCTCTTGTCTTCATGCTGGACCTCGATGGATATTCGGTCCCGGGGCGTATCGCCATCGCGATCGTTCGTCAGGAGAATGTCCGGCTCTACGCCTCGATAGCCCAATTCCCCCGGGATGAACGGGTTGACGAGTTTCGGGTTCGTGATGCGGTCTGAGCCGATGAGCCCCAGGGCCGCATTCACGAGGTCCGTCGTGAGCATCAGGTTTTGCTCGCTGGCGAGAATCTTCTTGATGCAACCGTCGTTGTAGAAGTATACGTTCCGGTGCTCGTGTTCCTTGACGAATGCGTCAACGTCTCCGCCGTTGTTGTTTATTTCCCTCAGTTTGCCGAGGAACTGCGCAAATTCTTCTCGATTCATATGAGTTCCCATTCCGGGACGCGCCGGTTCGCAAACGGGCGCACGCCCGTTCGTTACTATAGACGTTTATGCGGGGAAATTTTTCCTCGGAAATGTGAAAAAAATGGAAGAAGGTTCGGAAGAGCCCTGATTAAAGTGTTCCCATAATGCAAAAGCCCTGTCTTGGGCAGGACTTTTATTCAACAGGATATTAGGCTAGAAAAGGATGGCATTCCCTTATTTTTTTATGCAACGAACGGAAATTGCATATTGCGGACCAACATACCCAAGATCTCTAAGTGAATCTTCGTCATCATAAATCGTTTTTGATTTCATCTCTACAGACTCAACGGGATATACGAGCATCGATGTTCTATTGTAAGAATCCGTAATTTCGTTAAACCCTCTATATACAGTATAATAGCCAGCTAAAGTAGCTGAGAATCCAGATTCATTCGAATGTTCCATATTTTCGCCCCACATAGAATTATCATCCAATTTCATTTTTTTTCCTGCAACAGAAGCCCCCCCTAAATATTCAATCAATACATTCCAATGAGTCAGTGTTGGAACTATCCACCCATCCGGACATATAACTCGTCCATCGCCAATAGGATCAATAAGAACTTCTCTTGTATACAATCTTCCATGGATAGAGCAATCACCTTCATTAAAGGTTCCCGTTGTACCGCCTCCGCAAACAGTATTCCCCCCATATTTCGTCCCCACCGTATCATCCGGCAGATAATCAATATTTTGAGCCATCCATACTTGAGTGCCGATGGTTACAGTTTTGTATACGTGGTTGTCTCGTAAATCTGTTAATGTATTATTAGTTGCGTCATATACACTGTTTAAAGAGGACGAACTCTTTTCTGATGAAGAAGAACGAACCTCACTAGATGAGTTTTTTTCTGATGAAGATGACACATCCTTGCTTGAGGAGCTTTCAACTGACGAAGACGATTTTTTATCACTAGAAGAACTGTCTTCCGACGAAGATAAAACACCCTTGCTTGAGGAACTCTCAACTGACGATGACGATTTCTTACCACTAGAAGAACTATCTTCCGACGAAGATGATGCACCCTTGCTTGAGGAACTCTCAACTGACGATGACGATTTTTTACCACTAGAAGAACTGTCTTCCGACGAAGATAAAACACCCTTGCTTGAGGAACTCTCAACTGACGATGACGATTTTTTTTCATTAGAAGAAGAGCCTCTCAATGATGAGGACATAATCTTACTTGAAGAACTTAATCCTTCAATAGACGAACTAGATTCTTCTATTTCGGGTCTTACTAGAGGTTTGCTAGAATCATCGTCTCCACAAGACGAGAAAAAAAACAAAAGAACAAATAATATGATTAAAAATTTATACATAGAGATCTCTTTTATAGCTGTTTCCCCATACGGGCCGTGTAACTTATATAGATTATCACATCGTCAATGATATTTGGATTAAATCCATACGTCATTTCATTGTTCTCGTCCTTTTTTGCTTCATAGCCATTAACTGTCAAATTCCATTTTGAAATAGCTCCGGCACCTTCAAACGGATTGAACTTGTCTCCGTCAAAGCGGAAATCAAATTTATCGCCACTTTTATGAGCCGTACTAGTTGCAGATGTTTGAATTCCTATACGATTTTCTATCGTCCTTCCATCTTTCAAATCAAGAGTATTTGATTCCAAAGACAATTCAGCATTTAGATAATGACCAATATAATCCGGAGCAATGACTTCTATACGAACATCCCTAATACGGCGGAAATAGTGATTTAGAAAATCTAACTTGAACAAGTTTTCAGGTATGAAAATCTGACATGTCCCTTTTTTTTGTAAATCGTCTAAAGGATTTTGATCTTTATCTAATATTTTTTTATCTCTTCTCTCAAACAATTCCTTCAAGCTCACCGGCCTCGTTATTTCCAGCTCATTCCTGTCATTCTCAAGATAGGCAACTTCCATTGCATGCAAGTCGGCGAGCAGCTTTTCGCCAGCGAGCAAGCCGCTGTGCAGGCCGT
>NZ_CAMZCS010000024.1 GCF_947305105.1 uncultured Fibrobacter sp.
GCCTTCACGTACTTTTCGTCGATGACGTTACGGATAACGCCGTCTTCGAGAGCTTCGATCTTCATCACTTCGTGAGAGGTACGGAAACCGTCGAAGAAGTGCATGAACGGAACGCGGCTTTCGAGAGTGGAAGCGTGGGCCACGAGAGCGAGGTCCTGGCATTCCTGCACGCAGCTGGAGGCGAGCATGGCGAAACCGGTCTGGCGGCAAGCCATCACGTCGGAGTGGTCACCGAAAATCGAGAGGCCCTGCATGGCGAGGGCACGGGCGGTAACGTGGAAGACCGTGGGGGTCAGTTCGCCCGCAATCTTGTACATGTTCGGGATCATCAAGAGAAGACCCTGGGATGCGGTGAAGGTCGTGGTGAGGGCACCGGCCTGCAAAGCACCGTGAACGGTACCGGCAGCGCCACCTTCGGACTGCATTTCAAACACGCGGGGAACCTGTCCCCAAATATTCTTCTTGCCTGCAGCACTCCAGTTGTCGGCGTGCTCAGCCATAGGACTAGACGGTGTAATCGGGTAGATAGCCGCGACTTCGCTAACAGCAAACGCTACGTTAGCGGTGGCCTCGTTACCATCACACGCAATCATCTTTTTTGCCATGTGTGTATCTCCAATATTGGGTTGAATTAAAAATCCGAGAATAAAATTAGATAGAAATAGTTCGAGAAGAGTAACTAGGAACGAAAAAAATGGCCAAAATGGCCATGACACGATGTAAAGAATTTTAAACGTGGGCGGGGTATGCCAAGAGTGCTTGGTTTATCTCGATTTCGATGCCGGCGTAGGCTTCGCCGAACTTTTGCCGCAGCTCTGTCGTGAGCCCGTCGGAGGTGCCTCGGTAGGGGTAGTTGCGGCGGATGCGCAGCTCCGGTGCGCGTGCATGGATTTCGCTGATGAGGGCGTCTGCGATGAGGCACTCCGCTTCACGAGAGGGGTCGTAAAGGATTCCTACGTCGGCATTGCGGACAACGTTGTTTAATACGGGGGTGAAACTGTGGATGCCCAAGTGAATTACGTGAAGGCCCTTGCTATGGCCTGCAATGTGCTTTGCCACGAAATGTTCCACTTTGCTGTGGTGTTGTAACCATAACTTGCGGATGTGTTCCTTGACATTGTCGGGCAAGTCGCGGGTGTATGCCGAGAAAAAATCCCGGCTGGATTCGCTCCGGTTCAGGTCGGCCACAAGCCTAGAAAATTTTCCGGCGAGATAGAAGTCCGGGCGCATCGTGCGAACCAATCTCCGGTAAACTTCAAAAGCGCCGATGTCGTAGCCTCTGTGTGTCTTGAGCGTGTCTTTCGGGATTCCCGCAAGCCTCGCCACCTTGAATGCGCGCACGACAAAATCCGGCACTGCATTGGATGCGTGTTCGCAGGTGATGACGAGTGCCGGTGCCTTCATGGGATTACTTCTTTTCGATGACGAGGATGTTCCCGTCGTAGGTCATGACCCCGAGCAGGATGCTGTGGATAAGCCGGAACTTGTCGACTTTGTAATAGGGCCCGCTTGCCATGGGGTTGGTGCAGTCGGGGTCTGCAACCATGAACTGTTTTTTTTCGTCAAGTCCGTAAAGCACTACAAAGTGACCCATCGGGTCGCCGTGGATATCGTCAAAGACGGACTGGTCTTTATCGTTCGTGTATTCGCGGGGGCTGCGGTATAGATATGTGGCGCTTAAGCCGCAAAGCACAGGAATACCGCGCTTGAAATATCCTTCGAACATGCTTGCCCGTAAATCGGCCGTTGCGACTGTACCGCCCAGGTCGATAAACCGGATGTAGGCGTCAATTGCCTTCTTGAGCTTGGGCGCATGTTTTGCCTTGTGGAGCTTCACGAGTTTCTCGCGGAGCTCGGGCATCTTGAGGTTACTCCATGTGGGGTCGAAAAGTTTGAGATTATAAGAATAGATGGTCGCCTTGAACCCGCGCTTGAGCGCGTCGATGCCGAGGAACACGCCGAGCGTGCCGCCTTCTTCCAGGAACTCGATTTCGGAGATGAGCTTTTTAAGGGGTATCTTGTAGCCGAGATGCGAATATACCGCGTGTAGGCTGGTCGGTCCGCACGTGACATCGTCTGGCTGAGGGAGAATCTTTATTTCCATCGCTTTGCCTCGATTATGACGTGGCGGTTTGATACACAAATCGTCGAACGGGCGAAAATATAGCAAAAAGATTTAAAAATGCCCAAAAAACCTATACTTTTTATTTTATCAGCTTCCGAAAAATATTTTCGTTTCTTTTATTGTGGTTGACACAAAATGTCATCTGATTTTGTTATATTAGTGCACATGGTAGCACTAAATAAAAGCAAGGCAAAAAAAGAGATTGAGTTTCTCTGCACGAGTTGCGGCAACACCACGACGAAGTGGGTAGGGAAGTGCCCGTTTTGCGGGGAGTGGAACACGCTCAAAGAACATGTGGTAGAACCGGTTCTGGAGAATTCGGGGCGTGGGGGCCGTGGCTTGGGTGGCCCTGTCCACCAGGTCGTGGCGCTCAAGGATGTCTCTACCGAAGACACGCGCCGGTTGAGTACGGCGAATACGGAATTCGACCGCGTGCTGGGCGGTGGCCTGGCACCGGGGTCGCTTGTGCTGATTGGCGGCGACCCGGGCATAGGCAAGTCGACGCTCGTGCTCACGACTCTTGCCACGATGACGGCTGCCGGTGTCAAGACGCTTTACGTGAGCGGCGAAGAAAGTGCAAGCCAGGTAAAACTTCGCAGCGAGCGCCTGAACGTTTCCGGGAGCGACATGCTCCTGCTCTGCGAGACGGGGCTCGAGAAAATTATCGAGAAGGCCAAGGAAATCAAGCCGCAGGTGCTTGTCGTCGACTCTATCCAGACGGTGTACAAGGGCGACTTGCCGGGAACGCCGGGGTCGGCTTCGCAATTGCGCGAGTGTACTTTGGACTTGATGGTGTTCGCGAAGAACACGGGGTGCATCACTATCCTTATTGGTCACGTGACCAAGGACGGGCAGATTGCCGGTCCTCGCATTTTGGAGCACATGGTCGATACCGTCGTGTATTTCGAAGGGGACCGCAATAACCAGTACCGCCTGCTGCGCACTATAAAGAATCGTTTCGGTGCTACCGACGAGATTGGTGTTTTCGAGATGACGAGCCATGGGCTGAACGCCGTGCCGAACCCGAGCCGCGTGTTTCTGCAAGAGGGCGTTCCGCCGACTCCGGGGAGCGTTGTCTGCTGTACGCTCGAAGGCTCGCGCGCGTTGCTCTTTGAAACTCAGGCGCTCGTGAACCAGACAAACTTTGCCGTGCCGCAGCGTGTGGCCGCAGGTATCGACCCGAAACGCCTTACGATTATCCTTGCGTTGCTCGAAAAATTCGGTGGCGTAAGTGTCGGCATGTGCGACGTGTTCGCAAGCATTGCCGGCGGCATCCGCGTGAGCGATACATCGTCCGACCTGGCCCTCGCGCTCGCTATCGCGAGCAACCATCTGGGGATCCCGCTGGGCCGCCAGACCATCGCCATAGGGGAGCTCGGTCTGTCGGGCGAGGTCCGGAATGTGAGTCTCTTGGACCAGCGGCTCAAGGAGGCACGCCGTCTGGGGATGACTGTGGCGGTGATTCCCTCGTCCGGTAAATTGCCTGAGTCTGTGGGGGGCATGCGCATTGTTCGCGTGGCCGGTCTCAGCGAGGCTGTGGCCTGGCTCATGGACCAGAAGTAACCGATGTATAAAACGAAAGGGCGCCCCGTGGGGCGTCCTTTTAAATCCGTTATGTAGGGAAGACTATTCTTCGTCGTCGGAGTGTTTTTTCTTCTTCTTTTTCTTCGGAGCATCATCGTCGTCCGAAGCTTCTTCACGCGGCTTTCTCTTGCCAGTGCCTTCGACCTTGATGTCGGCGGCCTTTTCGCCACGCTTGGTGAAACCGAACTGACGCGGATCGAGACCGCCCGGGAACTTTGTCCTGTTGTCGTAGATGACCTTCTTGGCGGTGAACTTTTCAATCTTTGCGTTGGTCAGGTCGGCACCGGAGAAGTCAACGTCGTCCATCTTGGTGTCGGCGTCAATTTTCACGCCTTCCATGTTGGCGTTGAGGAAGCTAACCTTGGTCAGCTTGGCACCGGCGAAGCTTGCACCAGAGAGCGTTGCGAGGTTGAAGTCGGTACGTTCGATGGTGGAGTTGGAGAAGTTGGCCTTGGTGAGGTCAGCCTTGTCGAAGATGTTCTTGCGGATGTAAGCACCGTCGAAGACTGTCTTCATCATTTCGGCTTCCTTGAACACGACCTTGTTCACGTCGGAATCGAAGAAGGAGGCCTTGTTGAGTTTAGTGCGTTCGAAGGAGCTCTTGGAAACGCTACCCTTGTCGAAGATGACACCGGTCAGGTCCTGGCTGTTGAAGTTCATGTTCTTCAGAGAGGACTGGGCAAACTTGGCCTTCTGGAGCTGCGTCTTGGAGAGGTCGACGTCGTTGAAGGAGGTCAGGGAAAGGTCTGCTTCCTGGAGGTTGACGTTCTTGAAGTCGGCACCACCGAAGTTGGCCTGGGAAAGACCGGCCTTGGCGAAGTTGACGTTCTCGAGGTCGGTGCTGCCGAAGTTGGCGGCAATCAGGTTACAGGCGGTGAAGTCCGTCTTGACGAGCTTGGCCTTCTTGAGGTTCGTGTTAGCCATGAGGGAGCGCGAGAAGTTCGCGTTCGTCATGTTGGCCTTGCTGAAGTCGGCGTTGGTAAGGTCGACGTCCATGACGGAGGCCTGCGTGAAGTCTGCCTTGCTGAAGTCGGCACCGTCGGAGACCTTCATGGCGTCGAGACGGGCGTTCTTGAAGTTTGCCTGCGGGAATTCGCTGTCCAGCAAGGTGGCACGGTAGAGGTTTGCGCCTTCGAAGTTTGCGCCCTTGAAATTGGAAGAGCGGATGTCGGCACCGCTAATCGTCGCCTTCGTGAGGTTTGCGTTCTTGAAGTTGGCGCCACTGATCACCGCGTTCTGGAAGGAGACTTCGGGGAGGTTCGCTTCCGTGAACTTTATATTCTCACCAGCTGCGCGCTGGAAGTCCGTCACATGCTTGACAGCCTTGGCTTTGGAGAAGTTGAAATCATCGATACGCTTGTCGCGGAAAGAAATGTTCAGGTCTTTGCCGGACCAATCTGTTTGCTGGGCGAATGCCGAAAACGTCATTGCGCAGACAAGGCCGATGCCCAACTTGGATACTTTAATCATATTCATATAAAATTCCCTTTAATTATGAACAAATATAACGGATAGCCCTAAAATAACTAAAAATTTGGCAAAAGATTCCAAATAAAAAAAAAACATCTAAAAAAATGTTTGGTTTCCTTTACCTAGGGTATTTGTTTTGCAAAAATTGCTAGTTTTGGCGCAAATGCCAAAATTTGAGTCCAAGGAATATGATGTCGTCGTTTGCGGGGCCGGCCCTGCCGGTCTGATGGCTGCCTGTACCTATGGAAGGCTGACGGGCGGTGCCGGACGGGTTTTGCTTCTCGATAAGAAGGAACCTTGGAAAGAACCCATTTTCTGCGCGGAAGCTGTTTCGACGGGGCGTTTGAACGCTTTGTGGCCAATTTCCAAAGAATGGGTCCGTGGCGGCATCTCCGGTATATATTTTACGTCTCCAAAGGGTTACAGGGCCGAATTCTACAGCAAGGACTGTGGGTCCATGTTGGACCGTTCCCGTTTCCATCATGCTCTCGCAGATGGCTGTGTTGAGGCGGGTGTCGAATGCCATTTTGATGCTCTGGTTACAAATCTCTCCCGCGACGGGGATTCCTGGTTGGTCCAGTCGATGACTGGCGGCGAACTTTCGACAGTTCGTGCCAAGGCCGTGATCGATGCGACGGGGCCGGGATGCCGGTTGACTCGGAATGTCGATTGCCTCAAGGGAATTGAGTCCGGCGATACGGATTTGGAACCGGCAATTTTTGCGGTGACCGAAGGTATCAAGCATAGTCGCGAACATATTGAGCTCTTTTTTGGGAGTGAGTTCCCGAACGGCTATGGCTGGATATTCCCGCGCGATGGTGTAGAAGTCAATGTCGGATTCGTTTTAGGGAAAGACCACGATACGCCGATTCCTCTGCGCCAGAAACTTTTGGAATTTATAAACAGGCGTTATCCTGGTGCGAAGGTCAAGGCTGTGTACGGTGGCATGATTGCCTGCGGCCAGTCCAAGCGCCCGCTTGCAATGCACGGTGTTTTCAAGGCTGGGGATGCCGCGAGCTGCGTGAACCCGATTAGCCGTTCCGGTATTGTTGAATCGATTCTTTGTGGAAAGATTGTCGCTGAATCTGTCGTGGAATGGTTGGCTTGCGGTACCGATGCTGAACGCTCCCGTGTGGAAGCTTCGGTGCTCGACCGCTGGATGAAGGCCCAGGGACGCGCCCATTTGCAGATTGCAAATGCGAAGCCCACGTTCGGGAAAATTTCGGATGCGCAGTTCGATCGCGCTGCCGAAAAACTATCCCGTATCCCGCAGGGGAAGGCTTCCCTCTGGCGTATATTCTTCACTGTTTTGAGCGCTTGCCCATCGTTGATTTGGAAGATGCGCTCTTTCTTGCGGTAATGAAATGTCGGCAATAGAAGAACGGTTGGAAAAAGTTCGTGCGAAGTTCGCTTCGTTCTCGGATCAGGACGACAAGTGGAAATATCTGCTTGATCTGGCCCGTGCGCACAAGGGAATGGACGCTTCGCTGAAGGCGGAGAAGTACATTATCCAAGGTTGTGCATCCACGATGTACCTGGTTCCCAAGTTCGAATCTGGCGTAATCCATTTCGAGATGGACGTGGAAGGCGGAACGACGAACCCGCTGATTAGTCGCGGGCTGGGTGCCCTTGCCTTATTGGTGTACAACGATATGCCTCCGAAGGAAATCCTTTCGGTGAATGCTGCGTTTTTCCAGGAAATCGGCTTGAACGTGGGACTTTCGCCCACGCGCTCCAACGGTTTTGCCAGCTTGATCAAGCAAATTTATTTATATGCCCGCGTCTTCGACGCAATTTCAAAAACATAGGTAGGAGTCAACATGTCTTTTAGTTTCTTGAGTGGAAAGAGCCCGTTTGACGAGGCCGAAGAAAAATTGGAAGCCGGTGAGAATCCTTCCGGCAAGCCGAAACTCCCTACACCGACGATGGGTTGGCAGGATGTCGTGTTCCTCATCGTGCTCGTGGGGCTGGTTGTCGGTGGTTACTATTATTATCAGTACACAAAGAAGAACAGTGCCGAGGAGTTTGCCAAGTGCGATGTCCTTTATGTGGCTGCCGAAACGGATCCCTCCAAGCTGGTTGAGGCGGAATCCTGCTACAATGCCACGTGGGACCTCGGTTTTGTGAGCGATTCTATGGAAATCCTCCGCCAGGACCGCCTGGGCGCTATCGAAGACAAGCGCAATCACCTCAAGGATTTGTTCACTGACGTGATGGATGCTATTGCCGACAAGGATTCTGCAAAGGCTTTCGAAATCGTGAACGGCTACAAGGGCCCGATGCTTTTGCCGAAGAGTGACCGCGAAACGTGGGAAACCATTGCCAAGGCGGCTTCGCTGAAAGCGGCCGTCGAAGCGGCTGCAGCTCCGGCAGGTGATTCTGCTGCGGCAAAGTAATTCTGCTATATATAAATAGGGAAACGTGCTAGATAATATATAGTCTTAGCGGAGTTTCTCGACAGTAATTTCCCTCTCGGTTTCCGAGAGGATTTTTATTTGGATGACGTGGGTAATGCCCGCGTCGTTTCCTTCTAGGCGTTCGGGCCATTCGATAAGGCTGATGCCCGATGCCAAGTAGTCCGGGTCCATACCGACTTCGTACAGGTCGGCGCCACCTTCGAGACGGTAGAGGTCGAAGTGGAAGATGGGCGGGTCGTTCGGGTATTCGTGGAGGATGGTGTAGGTGGGGGAGCATACTGTGCCCGTGTAACCGAGCCCCTTGCAGACACCCCGGCTGATGACGGTCTTGCCCGCGCCCAAATTCCCGTAAAGGGCCACTCGGTCGCCTGGCTGCAGCGACTTCCCGAATTCGCTCGCCCAGTTGAACGTTTCATCTTCGCTGTAAAACACCATAGATTCTAGCCTCTAGCCTCTAACCTCTAACCTCTAACCTACAGCTTGTCCTTGAACTGTTCGTAGGTGAACCTGTGCAGCAGGTGGAATTTCCCGTCCATGTCGAACATGCCGATATCCGGGTGGCGGACCCCGTTGAAGAACGTCGTCTTGACCATGGTGTAGTGGATCATGTCCTCGAAGATAATGCGGTCCCCGACTTGGAGCGGAGCGTCGAACGAGTAGTCGCCGAGCTGGTCTCCGGCTAGGCAGGTATTTCCAGTTATTTTGTATGTAAACTTCTTTTCGCCGGGAAGTGCAGCTCCCGTGATGTTCGGCCTGTAGGGCATTTCCAGGCAGTCGGGCATGTGCGCACTGATAGAAACGTTCAAGATGGCGATGTCCATCTTGTTGTGTACGATGTCGGCGACCGTCGCTACCAGTTCGCCCGTTTGCCAGCCGACCGCCTCTCCCGGTTCCATGACGACCTCGAGGTGTGGATAGCGTTTTTTAAAGTCATTGAGCAACTTGACAAGCTCTTCGCGATGGTAATCTTTGCGGGTGATGTGGTGGCCTCCACCGAAGTTCACCCATTTCATTTGGGGCAAGTAACGCCCGAATTTCTTCTCAAAAGCTGTGAGTACGCCTTCGAGGGCGTCAACGTCTTGTTCGCACAGGGCATGGAAATGCAGCCCTTCGATGCCGTCCAGCAGTTCTGGCTTGAACTCGGCCTCGGTCACGCCGAGCCTGGAGTGGAGCCCGCATGGGTTGTAAATATCTGTTTCGACGGTGGAAAATTCCGGGTTTACACGGATGCCCGCGCTTATTTTACTTGCAATGGTTTTTGCCTTGAAGCGCTGCCACTGGGAAAAGCTGTTGTACGTGATGTGGTCGGCATACTTGAGAATCTCGTCGATTTCCCCGTCTTCGTATGCCGGTGCGAATACATGGACTTCTTTGCCCATTTCTTCTTTAGCGAGTCGAGCCTCGTTAAGGCTGCTGGCTGTGGCGCCAGGGAGATATTCCGCGATAATGGGGAACGATCTCCAAAAACTGTAACCTTTGAGGGCACATATAATCTTGACGCCTGTCCTTTCTTGAATGTTGTTCAATATTTCCATGTTCCGGCGAAGGCGTTTTTCGTCCAGAACGAAACAGGGACTGGTGGCTTGTGTATAATCGGGCATGTGCCAAATATAGGAAAAGAAGCCAAGGGTGCTTTTTTTGCCTCTTTTTGGGGTTGTTTTGCTAGAAAAAAAGTGTTTTTTTATGATATCTTGTTGTCTTTTAAAAAATCCTTTAACTAAATTTAAAGCAATGATTTGGTCTTCTTATACTCGAATAATCGCATCTATTTGTACGATAGCTTTTGCCGGGTTCGCCTTCGCAGCGGATCCTGCTTCGGCTCCTGCTCCTGCAAAGGCTGCACCTGCCGCAACAGCTCCTGCTCCGGCCCCCGCTCCCGCACCTGCTCCGGCTCCTGCCGCTGCACCTGCTCCCGCTCCTGCTAAGGAAGCTCCTAAGGCTGCTTCCGCTCCCGCTCCGGCCCCCGCAAAGGCGGCCCCTGCTCCGGCTCCGGCCAAGGAAGCCCCGAAGGCTGCTCCTGCCAAGAAGGCCGAACAGAAGGTCGTACCGAGTGTGCCGGTCAACGTCGCTCCGAGAGGCGCTTCTTCTCTTGACGAGATGATCCAGAAGAAGCTCGACTCCCTCAGCAAGATTAAAGTCAGCACTCCGGTTTCTGGCAGCTCCGATAGCCTTGCCAAGGTCAAGGCGGACAGCGTCCGCAAGATGATCCAGGAAGGCAAGTACGTCCAGCGTGCCAAGTACGACAAGTCGAACTTCGATTCCTGGAAGATCGATACTGTTTTCCAGAAGAGCATGAAGGAATCCGTTTATGGTATCTGGCGCACTCCGATTGTCGCTCACGGCCACGCTTTCCGTGACGCCGAACTGCGCTTCGACATGAACGACACGGTTTATGGAACGACCCGCACTTACTCTGATTCGGGCCGCTACCAGATGACTGGTGAATACACCTTCAAGGCTCGCTACCGTTTCGACAACGACACCTCCATGGTCACCCGCGAAGTCTTCGCCGACCGCCAGGTTGTCCGTTGGGACTACATCGCGTTCCGCAAACTCGAGGACACCTTGACCTACAACCTCAAGAAACTCGAATTCCGCGACATGAACGACAACTGGTTGAATGCCCTGCAGGGCTTCGACAATGTTCCGCCGGAAGTCTACATCAAGGACGAGAAACTTACCGCCGAGATGAAGAAGACTGCGGAACTCTGGGCGAAGAGAAAAAAATAAGGGCCGATGAAAAACCGCATTTGGTTTTGCTTTGGTTTCCTTTTTCTAGTCGCCGTCTCTCTGAGCTTTTGCACATTGGCTACGGGACCTGTATGGGTTTCGTGGCCTGATTTTTTTTCGGCCCTTTTCGCCGGACCATCGGCTGAGGTCGGGGCTGATTCCATCACTTCGCAAATCATTTGGCGGCTCCGCGTGCCCAGGATGTGTGCGGCGGTGTTGGCCGGGACTTCGCTTTCGGTGGCGGGCCTCGCTTTGCAGACTGTCTTTTGTAACCCGCTTGCCGGGCCGTTTGTGCTGGGCATCAGCAGCGGCGCGAGTCTAGGGGTGGCGCTCTCGTTGCTGGCCGGTTTCAGTTTTGGCAATTTTGGCGTGCTCGGCGCGGCTGCTGTCGGCGCTTCGGCCGTGACGATTATTGTCATGTGGGTTTCGGGGCGGTTCCGCAATGTGGGCGTGCTTTTGATTGTTGGGCTTTTGCTCGGGTACTTGATTGACGCTATCGTGAGCGTGCTGATTGCGGGGAGCGAGGCCGAAGCGCTTCGCGTGTACGTGACGTGGAGCATGGGCAGCTTTGGCCGTATGCTGCTCGATGGCGTGTGGGTGTTTGCGCTCGCCGTGGCCGCGGGGCTTGGGCTTGTGGTGGTGAGCATGCGCTATTTGAATGCGGCGAGGCTTGGCGACGATTTTGCCCGCGGTCTCGGTGTGCGCGTTGAAGTTTCCAAGAAGTGCGTGCTACTCGGTGCGAGTATCCTCGCTGCGGCATGTACGGCGTTCTGCGGTCCGGTGGCTTTTGTGGGTATCGCCGTCCCGCATTTGGCTTTTATGTTGTTCAAAACAACCGACCACCGCGTCCTTGTGCCGGGAGCCGCATTGTGCGGCACGGTGCTTTGCCTCTTGGCGGGGCTGTTCCCGGTGAGCATTCCTCTGAATGCGGTACTCAGCATTGTCGGCGTGCCGGTTGTGTTTTATGTGCTTGTTCGCGGCTCTAGGACGGGGTGGTGGTGATGGCTTGCGGTGTGCTGTTGAAGTGCGAGAACCTTTGCGTAGGGTATGGTGACAGTCGGCCCAAACGGGGTGCCGAGCGTCCGCTGTCCCTTTTCGAACCGTTCTCGTTTGAACTGCATGCTGGCGAAGTCGTCGCTTTGATGGGTGTGAACGGCTGCGGGAAAAGTACGCTCCTCAAGACGTTTGCCGGCCTTGTTCCTCAGGTTTCGGGGAATGTGTACTTGGATGGGGTGCCTTTGCAGGCTTGGAACGCCCGCGAGCGGGCCCGTCGTGTCGGACTTGTCCGTATGTCGGGCACGGCACCGGACCGCATGACGGTCCGGGAATTCGTGGGGCTTGGCCGTTCGCCGTATTCCGGTTTTCTGGATGGCCGGACCGCTGAAGATGAAAAAATCGTGGACGACGCAATGCAGGCAACGGATGTGGCCTGCTTTGCGGAACGCCCTTTTACGGAACTGAGTGACGGCGAGCGTAGCCGCGTGTTCTTGGCCGAGGCGGTTGCCCAGCAGGTGAACGTGCTCTTGCTCGACGAGCCGAACGCATTCCTCGATATTCCGAGGAGCCATGCGCTGTTCCGTCTGTTGAAAAAATTTGTCGGAATGCGCGAAATGGGAATTATCGTTTCGACCCATTCTATCGAGTATGCCGAAAAGTATTGCGACCGCATCGCCGTCATTGATGGTGGATGTTTCCGTGTGGCTCCTGCTTCCGAAGCACGGACGCTTGGGCTTTTAGACTGGGCGAGGGACGAATGAAGGCTAGATATGTGATGATTCACTTGGCTTTGCGGGTGATGTGCGTGCTTTTTTCGGGATGGCTGTTGCTCTCTTGCGCCGGAAATGCCCCACGCGAAACGTCTGCGCCTCAAAGCGCTTCTGCTCCGCAGCATTTTTTCTGGAAAGTGTCGGATTCGAATTCTTCGGTGTGGCTCCTAGGGAGTATCCACTTTGCCGATTCCTCGTTCTACCCGCTTGATTCCGTTATCGAGACCGCCTTTGCGAACGCCGAGGAATTGGCCGTCGAAATCGACGTGAGCGATGATTCTGTGAGTAGCGAAATTGCTTCGGAGAGTATGCAGCGTGGGATGATGCCTGCGGGAAAGCGCTTACAAGATATTCTGCCCCCGGAAATGTGGAATTCGATTGACAGCATTTGTTCTGCTTGGGGATTCCCGTCGATGACTTTGCAGGTGATGCGCCCGTGGTTTGCCGCGATGACGCTGAGTGCTTTTGCTATTCAGCGGGCGGGGATTGATCCCACTTTGGGCGTGGACGCTGTATTGCTTGACCGTGCGGCGCATGATGGTAAAGCCATCGTGGGGCTTGAAACGGCGAGCGAACAGATTGGTGCCTTGGCCGACACGACGGATTCCGATTCGGCGGGCATTTTCTATCTCAAGTCTACGTTGCGCGAGGTGTCAGAACTTGATTCGATGGTGGCACGAATTGTGCGTGCCTGGAAAACGGGCGATGACGCGCTGTTGCGTGAGACGATGGAAGGCGAGAAAAAGTACGACGAAGGAACTCGTGAGAAGGAATTCAGTGACAAGCTAGATGAAAAGGTCTACAAGTCCCGCAACGTGAAAATTGCAGAACGCATTGCAGAATTCCTCTCCGAAGACAGGAACGTGTTTGTCGTAGTCGGGGCTGCGCACTTGGTACTTGACGAAGATAATGTCGTAGATTTGTTGCGCCGTCGTGGGCTTAAAGTACAACGTTACTAACGGATATCCTTGACATTCAGGCCGAGTCGGGCTAACCTGTTGTATAGTGCCGTGCGGACCATGCCGAGTTTGTCGGCGGCGAGGCTGATGGAACCGTTACATTCGAGAATTTTTGCCTTGAGGAATTCCTTTTCCTCGTCCATCTGCTTTTTGCGGAACTCGTTGTAGGTATCGGCCGACATGGCGATTCCGCCATTGGTTGTGCCGGGCATATTTGCCGCTGGACCCATGCCTGTATCGATTTGTAAATCGTCGGCGTTCAAAATGCCGGGGGCGGTAAAGCACAGGGTGCGCTGGATGACGTTTTCCAGTTCGCGGATGTTGCCGGGCCAGTCGTGGGATTGCAGCTTTTGCAGGGCTTCGGGCGAGAGGGTGTAGGGTTCGCCTTCGGGTGCGTACTGGCGGATAAAGTAATTGGCTAAGTCCTCGATGTCTTCTTTGCGCTCGCGGAGGGGTGAAAGTTGCATCGGGATGACGTTCAGGCGGTAGAAAAGGTCTTCGCGGAAGCGCTTTTCGCGGATTTCTTCACGGAGGTCGCGGTTGGTGGCCGCAATGATGCGGACATTGATATGGCGCGTCTTGTTTGCGCCGATGGGCCTGATCTCGTGGTTTTGGATGACGCGAAGCAGTTTGACCTGGGCGTGGAGCGGCATGTCCCCGATTTCGTCGAGGAATATGGCTCCGCCGTTCGCTTCTTCGAAAAGGCCGATGCGTTCGTTTTGCGCTCCGGTGAAAGCCCCGCGCGTGTGCCCGAACAGTTCGCTTTCGAAAAGGGCTTCGGGGATGGCGCTGCAGTTCACTGTGACAAACTTGTCGTACACGCAGGCGATGGCGCGCGCGATAAGGTCTTTGCCGACGCCCGATTCGCCTTGGATGAGGACGGAACCTGTGTGCAAAATCGCCCTTTCGACGGTCTTGCGGAGGTTCTGCATGGCCTCGCTTTTACCGACAAGGTGCGACATCCTTTCGCGGAAGGTACGCTTCGCGGTGTAGATTTCCTTGAGGCGCGCAATTTTGCTCATCAGGTGGAGCCGTAGCGCCTCGACAGAAAGGAGAATGTCGTAGAGGTTGTTGGGAATGTCCCTGAACTGGTCCGGATTCTCGGCGTAGGCAAGAATCATCGTATCGGGGTTGCGGCTGCGCAGCTTGGAAAGTGCGCTTTCGCTCTCGTTGGCGAAGGCGTCCAAGTCCCAGATGACAAGCGAGGCGCGGTTGTCGGTATTGGCGGCCTGTGCTATGGGGAAGATGTTCACCGGATAATCCACGGAAGAAAGGACGTCCTGGATAAACGAGGACGTCGCATTTTCTTTCGTGAAAAAGTCGATGGGTAACATCTTTCGCGTTTAGCGGGGCATGTTTTACTTGCCCAGCTCTTTGGAACGTTCGGTCCCGGCGACGACGGCCTTGATGAGCGTGCTGCGGAATGCACCTTCTTCGAGGGCGTTCACGCCTGCAATCGTCGTCCCGGCGGGGGAGCAGACCATGGCGCACAAGTCGCTTGGGCTCTTGCCGGACTGCTTGACGAGCTCGACGCTGCCTTCGATAGTGCCGAGGGCGAGCTTGAGCGCGACATCGCGGGTGAGGCCGGCCTTGACACCACCGCGGGTGAGACCTTCGATGAACTCGAACACATACGCAGGGGCACTACCGGAAAGTCCGGTGACGGCGTCCATCAGGGATTCAGAAACGCGGCAAGTGACGCCCACGGTGCCGAAAATCTTCTCGGCGGTGGAAAGAGTCTTTTCGTTGACGCCGTCAGTGGCGAGAGCCACTGTGCCCCTACCCACGGTGAGCGGGAGGTTCGGCATCACGCGGAGCACCTGGTTCTTTTCGCCCAGGACTTCGAGCAGGTTCTTGCGAGCGACGCCCGCCATGATGCTGATGAATGTCTTTTCGGACTTGAGCGCAGTTGCGGCAGCTTTCCATTCGGCGGAGACTACCTTGAAAATCTGCGGCTTCACGCACAGGAACGTGACATCGGCAGATTCGGCGCCTTCGGCGAAACTGCCGACGCGGATGCAGCCGAGTGCGACGACGGCTTCGGCCGCCTTGTCGCTCGGGTCAAAGAAGAGGATGTCTTTGGGATTGGTGCCGGCATTCAGGAGGCCACGAAGAATTGCTCCTCCCATGTTGCCGGTGCCTGCGAAGAAAATTTTTTCACTCATGGCTTTACCTTACTTGTTCATAGAGTTGAGGAACGTTTCGTTGTCCTCGTAGAGTTTCATCTTGCTGATCATGAAGTCCATGATTTCGGTGGAGGTCATGTCTTGCAGGTAGCGACGGAGAATCCAAACGCGCTGGAGTTCGTCTTCGGTGAGCAGGAGTTCTTCCTTACGCGTACCTGACTTGAAAATATCGATGGCGGGCCAGATGCGCTTTTCGGAAAGGCGGCGGTCCAGCACGAGTTCCATGTTACCGGTACCCTTGAATTCTTCGAAGATCACTTCGTCCATGCGGCTGCCGGTTTCGATAAGTGCCGTGCCCATGATGGTGAGCGAACCGCCGTTCTCGATTTTACGTGCCGCACCGAAGAAGCGCTTGGGGCGCTGCATGGCGTTCGCGTCCACACCGCCAGAAAGAATCTTGCCGGAGTGAGGGATGACAACGTTGTTCGCACGGGCAAAACGCGTGATGGAGTCGAGCAAAATAACCACGTCGTTGCCGTTTTCCACGAGGCGCTTTGCCTTCTCGATGACGATGTCGGCGACGCGGGTATGGTGCTCGGGCGGCTCGTCGAACGTGGAGGCGATGACTTCACCCTTCACGTGGCGGCGCATGTCCGTCACTTCTTCGGGACGTTCGTCAATCAAGAGCACGATAAGCTTGACTTCGGGATGGTTCTGCGTGATGGCGTTCGCGATGTTCTGCAGGAGCACCGTCTTACCGGTACGCGGGGGAGCGAGGATAATGCCGCGCTGGCCCTTGCCGATAGGTGTGAACAAATTCATGACGCGCGTACTGAACTCGTCTTTTTTCCATTCCAGATTGAGCTTCTGGTTCGGGTGGATTGGCGTGAGGTATTCGAATGCGACGCGGCGTTTTGTCTTTTCGGGGGAATCGAAGTTCACCGTGTCGATGCGCATCAGGGCGAAATACTTTTCCTGGTCTCTCGGCTGGCGGACCTGTCCCGTGATAGTGTCGCCCATCTTCAAGTCAAAGCGGCGAATCCAGTTCTGGCTGATGTAGATGTCGTCCGGGCCGGCCTGGTAGTTGTGGTCGGGGTTGCGGAGGAATCCGTAGCCTTCGGGCATGATTTCGAGGACGCCTTCGGCGTAAATCGGAGTGTCTTCGCCGTTGGTGGCGCTGAGGA
Source organism: uncultured Fibrobacter sp. (assembly GCF_947305105.1). Taxonomy (NCBI): domain Bacteria; kingdom Pseudomonadati; phylum Fibrobacterota; class Fibrobacteria; order Fibrobacterales; family Fibrobacteraceae; genus Fibrobacter; species uncultured Fibrobacter sp. The sequence goes on from NZ_CAMZCS010000024.1 coordinate 16,362, forward strand.
TGCGGTAAATCAGCGCCTGCTTGCGCATCTTCTTGAAGTCGGGGATGTTCAGTTCCATCGCCTGGCGCTGGAGTTCGAACATCGGGAGCCCGCGCAGTTCCTTCCACTTGGCGCGGGAGGCGGCCACCTTCTCGGGGTCGGGAGGCGGCAGCTGCACGGAATCGTCAAGAATATCGTCTTGCGGCAAGAAACGGTTGCGGCGGTTTTTGAACTTGTTGAACTTATTGAATTTGTTGAACTTGTTGTTGCCGTTGTTCCCGTTATTGCCATTATTGTTGTTGAACTGTTGGCGCTGCTGGTTGCCGTCTTGGTTTTGCGGGTTGGCGTTCTGCTGGCCGTTCTCACCGGCCTGTGCCGGAACTCCTTCGGGAGCCTGTGCCGCACCTTCCTGGTTGGGTGCCTTCTGTTCGTTTGTCTCTATTCCGAGTTCGCGGGCCTGCTTGCGTTCGGCAGCTTCGATGGCATCGACAACAGGTGCGTTCTGCGCATGTTCATAAGCGGGCGTGAATTCCTGTTCAAAAACGGGCACTTCTTTTTTCTTGGGAGTGGGGGCTTCTTGCTGGGGCTGTACTTCCTTGCTTTCTGCTTTTTCTGCCTCGACCTGGGCCTTCGGCTTCCTGCCGCGGCGCTTGGGCTGCTGGGCAGCTTCGCCTTCGGGCTTAGGTGCAGTTTCAAGTTCTAAAGCATTGTCTTGTTCTTGAATTTTCTTTGTTCTAGGCACTGTAACGTCCTTCTGTAGATTAGATTAAAAATTTTACGTGGATGAATGATGAAGAATGGAACAACAGCTTGGCTTGCAAGTCAGTGATTTCCGAAAATTTGATTGGAATAAATAAAATGTTCTACATGAGAACTGCCATAAGATACATAAAATTATCGGCTTTGTCATAGAAAAATCCAAAAAAAAGGAAAAAAATTTTTTTTTGTCAATAAATCCGAAGTATTTCACTTTTTTGCGCATTTCGAGCACTTTTGGAATAATTATATTAGTGCCGTGGATTCTTTAGAAAGAGTTTTTGTCGCCCTGGGCAGCAATGTGCCACCTCGATGGGTGAACCTTTTTTCCGGCAGGGACATGCTCCGTCGTATCTCTTCGGGCGGCTGGATGGAAAGCCCTGTGTACGAGACTCCTCCGGTAGGGCCGGCGGGTCAGGGTCCTTATTTCAACCAGGTCGTGAGCTTCATGTATTCCGGGACTCCCAAGCGCTTGCTTAATTACCTCAAGGGCGCAGAAATTTTATTGGGACGCAAGGACCGTGGGCATTGGAATTCTCGCGAAATCGACTTGGACTTGTTGTATTATGGAAAGTTTGTCCAGGCGGGGCGCCCCTGCATCCCGCATCCAGAATTAGACAGAAGGCAGTTTGTCTTGGTTCCCTTGAACGACATCGCTCCGGACTGGGTAGATTCGTTGAGCGGATGTACCGTGAACTCCCTGCTGCAGACTCTCCTCGCACGGGAAGAGAAAATCCCGTTCCGCAAGATAACAGAGGTGGAACCCTAATATGATAAAAGAAAGCGGAATCCATTTTATCGCCATCGAGGGCGTCATCGGGGTAGGGAAGACGACGCTTGCCCAGATTATCGCCCAACGTTGGAACGCAATGTGCATCGAGGAAAACTACGACAAGAATCCGTTCCTTGAAAAGTTTTACGAGAATCCCGAAGCGTACGCATTCCAGACACAACTTTTCTTTTTGCTGGACCGCCACAAACAGTTGCAGAACTCGGCTCTTCAGAGCGACCTTTTCCACGATTTGTTAGTCAGCGATTACACGTACGACAAAGACCAGATTTTTGCTTCGCAGAACCTGTCCGACAGCGAATACGCCATGTACGAAACTATCGCGCGCTCCTTGGATAAGGACATCCCCAAGCCGGACCTCGTGGTCTACCTGCAGGCGAGCGTGCCTATTTTGTTGGAACGCATCCGCAGCCGTGGCCGCGCAATGGAAAAAGCCATCGAAGGGAATTACCTCAAGGATTTGCAGGAACGCTACGACCACCATTTTTGGCACTACACCAGTGCACCAGTCTTAATCATCAACACGGACAACATTGATTTCGTCCATAACGAGAACCATTTGAATTTGATCCTTGACGCAATCAGTGCGTGCCCGACCCAAACGACATATTTTGTACCACAAGGAAGTCTATAATGCTTTTAGTCAAGACGATTGACGAACTTCGCGAACAGTTGAAACCTCTCGCTAGACAAGGAAAAAAGATCGGGCTCGTACCCACGATGGGTGCGCTCCACAACGGGCATGGCGCGCTCATCAAGGCGTCTGCCGCGGAATGTGACGTGACCGTGGTGAGTGTTTTCTTGAACCCGATTCAGTTTGGCAAGAACGAAGACCTCGGAAAGTATCCCGTGCGCCTCGAAGCCGACGTGAAACTTGCCGAGTCCATGGGGGCCGATTACGTGTTCGCTCCGTCTGTTGCCGAAATGTATCCCGATGGTTCGCCGATGACGACGGTCCGCGACGAAAAACTCGAGGAAATGTATTGCGGCGCTTACCGCCCCGGCCATTTCCGTGGCGTGCTTACCGTAGTTTCCAAGTTGTTCAATATTTCGGGCGCGGATGTCGCTTACTTTGGTGAGAAGGATTACCAGCAGGTGTTCATGATCGAGAAGATGGTGCGCGACCTGAATTTCGACATCAAGATTGTGCGCGTTCCCATTGTGCGTGAGGAATCGGGCCTTGCCCTTTCTAGCCGCAACGAATACCTCTCTTCGGACGAGAAGTACAAGGCGCTCGGCATCCACGAAGGGCTCAAGAAGGCAAAGATTGCCTACAGTTCGGGTGAACGCGGCGTTGCTAAGCTCCGTGACCTTGTGTTGAAATCGATTCTCGGCAATCGCGGCATCGTGCAGTACGTGGAAATTGTCGACCGCAGGACGCTCCAGCGCTGCAACGGGCTCCTCCCAGACGATATCCCGGTGACAATCCTTGTCGCTGCGTTCTTCGGAAAGACTCGCTTGATCGACAATATCGAGCTGTAGTTAAAACAGGTTACGGAAAGTCGACTGCAGAAAGTTGACTTCCTGTAGAAAATGGAGTTGGATATGAATAAGAAGTATTGCCTTTGGACTGTGCTGTTATGGGCTGTTCTTCTTTTGGTATCCGCTTGCGGGGACGATGGGACATCTGCAAACAGCGATGTTCTCGGTGACAGTGACGAACTGACAAGTTTGTCGGTCGTATCGAGTAGCGGTAAGGCGAGTCACTCTTCTGTGGCCGACTCGGTCGAGATTCTCCCGGATTCCTCTAGCGACAAAAAAACGGCATCCTCGTCATCCAGCAGTTCTGCGGGAAATGTCAGAAGAAGCTCCAGCTCCAGCAAAAAGGTGGCATCGAGTAGTAGTGTGAAAATTGCATCAAGTAGTTCTGTTCTTGTTCTTGATTCGGCAAGATTATGTACACCGGGCTATATGTATTGTTCTCGTCCGATTGGAGCTGATAGTTTACAAGCTGGAGCTTATAAGAAATTTACGGATAGCCGTAATGGGCGAACGTATTTTTATTTGACGATTAATGGAAAAAATCGCAATGGAGATTCTGCTTCTGTTACGGTAATGGCAGAAAATTTGAATATTGGTGAGATGGTGGACGGATCAAAAGATCAGTCAGATGACAAAGCAATAGAGCGTTATTGCTATGATAACGATACCACAAAATGCGAAAAATATGGGGGCCTGTACCAGTGGGCTGAAATGATGCAGTTACCGAGTCGCTGCAACAAGGAAAGTTGCGCCGAACTAATACAACCGAACCATCAAGGAATCTGCCCGGAGGGCTGGCATCTGTTGACTTCCGATGACTTTTACATTGTCGTAAATACAAATGGAATTGATGATGACTATAGAGCCATGGAACTTCGTGCTGCGGGATACGGAGGGCTTAACGGTAGTGGATTCAGTTTGATTGGAGCAGGCCTTAATTGGGTTTATTCATTCATGGGGTTAGATCAATATACCTATTGGCACTATCCTGAGGAAAATTCGCAAAATTTGGCAGAATGGTCTAACGCTGCATGGCAATCAAGATATACAACAGAAACATATACCGATATTCATGCGGAAAAAATAAATGGTTATTCAGTCCGTTGTACGATGAATGAAACCGAATCAGCGCCGGAATAATCTCAGCCCCCAAAAAACATAAACATTGTGGCTTAGAAGCAAAACACAAAAAAAGCGGCCATCGAGGCCGCTCAAATTTGCTTAAGTATACAAACTACAACTCACGGATCTTTTTTTCAGAAAGGCCGGTATTTCGCACAATTATTTCCATCGGAACGCCATCTTTCAGCAAACCCTTCGCGATTTCTTCCGCTTTATCCATGGCTCCTTCATAGCGTTCCATGGCTTTGTCATAGTCGCTCATGTCTACTGTCATAAGATACCTCGAACTGAAATTACATAATTTCACCTCGTTTTGCAATACCTTGAACACGGGGTCATTTGCAAATTCGCTGAAATCGGCTTCTCGATTCAATGTATCGATGGCGCGGAGCCATTGTGCAAGGCGGCTGCTGTCGTCCGCAAAACGTTCGGCATCCTTGAAGAATTTCTCCACCTCAATCAGTGTTACTGTCTGCCGGTCAAAATAGACCTGCTGTTCCTGATTGCGCAGCTGTACTGTATGGCGGTAGTTTGCAGATTCGGGGAACGCATTGAAGAACTGGAATCCGATCACGTTCAGGTTTTCGAGTTGAGGCTCTTTCCCTTTCCTTGCCATGTTGCTTGTAAGACGAGCCACGTAGAGGACTAAGCGATCTCTAAACACTCTCTTGTCTTCGTGCTGAACCTCGATAGATATTCGGTCCCGAGGAACATCGCCATCGCGGTCGTTCGTCAGGAGAATGTCCGGCTCTGCGCTTCGGTAGCCAAGTTCGCCGGGGATGAACGGGTTTACGAGTTTCGGGTTCATGATGCGGTCGGAGCCGATGAGGCCCAGGGCCGCGTTCACGAGATCCGTCGTGAGCATGATGTTCTTTTCGCTTGCGAGAATTTTCTTGATGCATCCGTCGTTGTAGAAGTACACGTTTTTGTGCTCGTACTCCTTGACGAATGCGTCAATATCCCCGCCGTTGTTGCTCGTTTCCCTCAGTTTCCCGAGGAACTGCGCGAATTCTTCTCGAATCATATGTCTTTTCCATTCCGGAACGCGCCGGTTCGCAAACGGACGAAAATCCGTCTGTGCTTATAGACGTTTTTACGGCGGTTTTTATCCGGGCCGGAATGAAATTTTTTTATGTAAAGTTTAGCCTAATTTCTTCAGTATTGCGGCGGCTTTCACGAACTGCTGCTTCACGGACTTGGGACCGGTACCGCCTTCGATGTTACGGCGGGAAACGCTGTATTCGAAGGTGAGGGTCTTCTTCATCTGTTTCACGTTCGGGACGCCGGCGCTGGCCCAGGCCTCGTCACTGAGGTCCGTGAATTCGAGGCCTTGGCGGGCGGCTTCGCCGACCAGGCTACCGACCACGTGGTGGGCGTCGCGGAACGGCACGCCGGATTCGACCAGAAGATCGGCGAGGTCGGTAGCCAGCAGCGCCGGCAGCATCTTCGCGTGCATCTTGTCGAAATTGAAACGTGCGCTTTCCAAGGCTTCTTTCATGACGCGGAGAATCACCTTCACGTTATGGACGGAGTCGAAAACCGGTTCCTTGTCTTCTTGCAGGTCGCGGCTGTAGCTGAGCGGGGCTCCCTTCACCAGAGTGTAGAGGGCGCTGAAGTTGCCGAGCATGCGGCCAGACTTACCACGAATCAGTTCCATGGAGTCGGGGTTCTTCTTCTGCGGCATCATCGAGGAACCGCTAGAGAATGCGTCGTGCAAGGTGAGGTAGCCGAATTCGCTGGTGCTCCAGTTCACGAAATCTTCGGCGTAGCGGCTCATCGTGTTTGCGATAATGGCGAGGTCGGCCTCGAATTCGAGCATCATGTCGCGATGGCTCACGGCGTCGATGCTGTTCGGGCTCACGCCATTAAAACCGAGTTCCTTGGCCACCAAGGCGCGGTGGTACGGGAAGGCGGAACCGGCCATGGCACCGCTACCGAGCGGGAGTTCGCTGTGCAGTTCCAGGAAGTTGTCGAGGCGCTTCACGTCGCGGCTCACGGCGAAGAACATGCTCATCAGGTAATGGCTGAAGTAGATGGGCTGTGCCTGCTGCAGGTGCGTGTAGCCCGGCATCATCTTGCCGAAGTATTTTTTCGCGAGGTCGAGCACCGTTTCCATGAGAGAAACTTCGAGGGCGCGGATTTCGGCGGCGCGGTGGCGCATGTAGAGCTTGAAGTCCGTGCAGACCTGGTCGTTACGGCTACGGCCCGTGTGGATTTTCTTGCCGAGGGCTCCGATGCGTTCGGTGAGCACGCGTTCCACGGCCATGTGGATGTCCTCGTCGGATTCCTGCCACAGGTTCTTGCCGGCCTTGTAGTCCTTGAGTATGCTGGCCAGGCCGTCGCAAATCTTCTTGTAGTCGGCCTTGCTGAGCACGCCCGATTCCACTAGGCCCTTGCCATGGCCGATGCTGCCTTCGATGTCTTCTTCAATGAGTTCGGCGTCGAATTGCAGGCTGAAGCTCAGGTCCACCATGCTCTGCGCCATGCCGCTTGCGAAGCGGCCGGTCCACATGTTGGTCTGGGTGCCTTTCTTTTCAGTTTTCTTTGCGCTAGTCTTTGCCATTTTAAAATCCTCTTTTTTACGCGCGGAAATATAGTAATTCCGAATTCCTAATTCCAAATTCTATTAGTGCCCGGGGAATTTCGTGAGTGTCTCGATGTTGTAGCCTTTCAAAACATCGCGGCCATGCAGGTCGAATAGCTCAATGACAAACAGCAGCAGTTCTACCTTACCACCCAATTTTTCGATGAGGTGCGCCGCGGCTTTGGCCGTGCCGCCTGTCGCAAGCAGGTCGTCGATGATGACTACTTTCTGGCCGGGCTTTATGGCATCCTTGTGAACTTCTATGCTTGCCTGCCCGTATTCCAAATCGTAGGTAATGCCGACGGTTTCGCGGGGGAGCTTTCCCTTCTTGCGCACGGGCACGAACGGCTTGTGGAAATGCTCGGCGAGCGAGACCCCGAACAGGAATCCGCGTGCCTCCAGCCCGGCGACCAAGTCAAATTCCACGTTCTCTAGCGCCTTGTAGAGGGCGTTGAGCGTGAGCTTGAGTCCGTCGGCATCGTTCAAAATTCCCGTGATGTCGCGGAACAAAATTCCCGGCTGCGGAAAATCCGGAACAGAGATAATAAAGTCTTCGATACGTTTCATTTGCTCCCCTAATCTTTAGATTCTTCTCCCTAGCCTCTAGATCCTAGATTCTAATCCCTTCCCAAAATCTCCTCCACCTTCGCAATAATCCTGTCCCTTTCCCCACACCAGTTGGGGGCGAGGAGCATATCGCTCGGGCTTTCTCCGCTGAATCGCTCGATAGCGGTATCTGGCCCGATAATCTTGATCATTTCGGCGACGGCGGCGCAGTATTCTTCAAAATCCAGCAGCTTGATTTCGCCGGCGGAGAAGTCCTGCGCCATCACGGTGCCCGCGACAATGTGCAGCGGGTGAATTTTCACGGCGGCAAGTTTCAAATCGCGAACCACTTCGGCGGTGCGTTTGAAATCATTCATGGTTTCGCCAGGGAGCCCGACAATCACGTGCGTGGTGACGGTGAGGTTTGCCGCTTGGCAGCGCTTGACCGCATCTTCGAACTCGGCGAGGGTATGCCTGCGGTTGATGGCGGCTAGCGTCAGGTCGTTGGCGGTCTGGAGGCCGATTTCTACGATGATGGGCTTTATGCGGTTCATCTCCGCGAGGTATGCGATTTTCTCGTCTTCGAGGCAGTCCGGGCGCGTACCGATGGCAAGTCCGGCGATTTCTTCGTGCTTTATGATCGGGTCGATAATCCCCTTCAGGTGCTCGAGCGGCGCGTGCGTGTTCGTGTACGGCTGCAAGTAGGCGAGGATGCCCGCATGCGGGTACTTATCGCGTAGGCGCGGCACGAATGTCTCGAGCTGCTCCTGGATGGAAACCTTCGCCTGGTCGAACACCGGGCTGAAACTGCGGTTGTTGCAGTAGCTGCAACCCGAGAATCCCTTGGTACCGTCGAGGTTCGGGCAACTCATGCCTCCGTTTAGCGGGAGCTTGCGCACCTTGAGGTAGTTCGGGAAAATCTTGAGCAGTAAATCGCGGTAGGGAGTGTAGTGCATATTGAGAAAGATAGTTATAGACGATAGGCGAGAGACGAAAGACGAGAGGGAAAATAAGCGATACTTTGTGCTTTTATGCTGCTTTTTTGCTATTTTACAAGAAAAGAGGATTTTTCATGCCTTATTGTCAGAAATGCGGGACTGAGCTTGCCGAGGATGGACGCTTCTGCCCGAAATGTGGCTTGGCTCGGTCAATGAATTCCGAGTCTTATACGGACATTCGTTTGGAAGAGTTTCACACCGGTAAAAGGGTGAACCAAGTTGCCTATGTACTCATGGCTGCCCTCCTGGGCTGTTTCGGCATCCACAAGTTTTATGCTGGGAAAATCGGGATGGGAATCCTGTATCTTTTGTTCTGCTGGACGTTTATTCCTGGGGTGCTGGGTATTATCGAGGCTATTCTTGGCGCTACCCGGAAGGCGGATGCGAACGGTTACATTTATTTTGACTAGCGTGTTCGTTGCGCTGTCCCGACATTGATACAATTGATACACTTTGGTCAAGAATGAGAAATGCATTCTTCCCGTTTGGCTCAGTTTTATTTATTATCCATGTAGAATGAAATTAAAATGGGACGCCTATGAAAACGAAACTTTCAAGATTGATTGTCTTAGCTTTAGCCCTGGTTGCTGCTCCGCTGTTGGCGCAGAACCTCTTGACCAACGGTGACTTGTCGTACGGTGACGGGGGGTGGTACCTTTGGAACAATCCCGCCGGCCCGGCTGAGGTGCAGACCAAGATAGGGGAGATGGGTCTCGGTGTCGACGCTTCCGAAGGCGCGAAAGTGGTTGTGACGAAACTTCCCAAGGACTGGTGGGGGCTGCAACTCCAGCCGCCCAAGTGGCTTGCTCCCGATACCGGCTACTATACGCTCACCTTCAAGGCGAAGGGCAACATGCCCATCAACGCCGTGGTGCAGGGCGGGCCTCCCGATTATCGCCAAAAAGAGAGCGGCAGTTTCCAGCTGACCGACAAGTGGAAGACGTTCTCGATGACGTTCCTTGCCGACCAGAAAGGGTATGGTTTGAATAACGTAACGTTCCATGTCGGGCTCCAGAAGGGCTGGATGCAGATTGATGACGTGGAAATCGAGAAGGCCGAGTCCATGGATTCCGAATGGTATTCCAAGGCGAATTCCCGTATCGAGTGGCTGCGCAAGCAGGACTTTTCCGTGGAGGCCAAGCCGGGCGAGAAGGTCAGCGTGAAGCTTGTTCGCCATGCGTTCCCGTTCGGCACCGCGCTCAACATCCATACCGACAACCCGCGCGACAGTATCGAAAATTGGTACAAGGCCGAGGCCAAGAAGCTCTTCTGGTACGCCGTGAGCGAAAACCAGTTCAAGTGGCCTGAGTACGAGCCCAAGAAGGGCAAGCTCCGCAAGGACGAGATGTACCGCTACGTGAAGTTCACCCAGGCGAACGGCTGGAAACTGCGCGGCCACGCCATCATGTGGGCGCACCAGGGCTACGATTACGACAAACATTACTCCAATCCCAAATCGGCCAAGCAGTGCGGCGACCTCGCGAAGTACCTCAAGGCCCGCATCGAGCGCGACCTGACGGAATACAAGGGCAAGATTACGGAATACGACGTGTGGAACGAGCCGCTCCACGAGGCCTACGCCTTCAACACGTGTGGCTGGGGCATTCTCGACAGCGCGTTCATTTGGGCGCACCGCGTCGATCCTACGGCCAAGCTCTACATCAACGACTACAACGTCGTCGCGGCGGGGGAGACCGACCGCTATGTGGACCTGGTCAAGGGAATGCTCGACCGCAAGGTGCCCGTCCACGGCATCGGTGTGCAGTGCCATTTCGGGCTGCGTCCCGTGGTGCCGGGCCTCATCAAGGAACGTTTGGACAAACTTGCCACGCTCGGACTGCCTATCAAGGTGACAGAGTTCGACGTGGGCGACTGGCAGGTCGGCATGAACGAGTCCGAGGAGGTGCAGGCCGAGAAGTTCGAAACCTTTATTCGCACGGCGTTTAGCCATCCGGCTGTACACGGCATTGTGCTGTGGGGCTTCTGGGATAACCGCCACTGGGTCAAGAACGGCGGCATCGTCGCCGCTGACGGCCGTGAAAAGCCCGCCGCAAAGCGCGTCTACGACTTGTGGCACAAGGAATGGACAACGGATACTACCGCCACGGCCGGTCCGGACGGCATGGCGAAGTTCCACGGGTTCAAGGGCCGCTACAAGGTAACGGTCGGCGACAAGAGCTTCGACAAGGATGTCTGGTAAGGGGCGATTTGCTATTTTCTCTTGCATGAAACAACTCCCCGGAATCCTCTTCATTCTCGCGGCGCCGCTGTCTGTATGGCTCTATATCAAGGTTCAGGCGGTGTCCGGTTCCGAGATTCTCGCTTTGCTTGCTGCTGTCGGTCTGTATGTGCTGGCGGCGGTTTGCATCGGGTTTGTGTTTTCGCGTCGGTCCGACCTGAATGGGCGGTCCAGTCAAAAGTGTGACAAAAAACACACTGAATCGTGACGAAAGACACCTCTCTATGTTTTTTTGTTTAACTTAATCTTACACGACTATGTCTATTGAAGAACGCTCCTCCCTAGTTTTTGTCTCTGGCGTTGGCCGTATCAAAGAAGAAAAACCCAAGGCCGAACGCCCCCAAGGTGATGGAATTGTCCGCATCATGCTGAAGCGTCTTGGCGGTGGCAAAATGGCGAGTATCGTTTCGGGTGTCCCTCTGGACGAATCCGAGTTGAAGGACTTGGCTCGCACCCTGAAACAGAAATGCGGTGTCGGTGGAGCCGTGAAAGACTTCAATATCGAAATTCAGGGCGACAAGCGTGCCGTCCTCAAGGCCGAACTCGAAAAACGCGGCTTTACCGTCAAAATTTCGGGCGGCTAGACCCCAAAAAGTTGATGTAAATCATACTCTGCGCCTTTTTTCTCCAAAAGGTGTGTTTTAGCTTACTTTTCAAAAACGCTAAATCAAAAGTTTACATAGATTACTATTATTGGTTCATTACTCAGTCAGGGGTATATATGTTTAAAAAGTCTCTTTGCGTGGCCTTTTTGGGATTCCTATTGGTTCCCACAATGGCTTTTTCTGATTCCACTGCAGGTAAAGTCCGTTCCAAGCTAGGCGATGTCAATCGCCAGAAGGAAAATCAACAAACATGGAAACCCCTTTCTGTCGGGGCTAGCGTGTACATGTCCGACCGTGTGCGTACGGGGACAGAGTCCGAAGTGATCTTCGGCCTGCCGGACGGGAGTGTCGTTAGCATTGCCGAAAATGCAGAAATGGTGATTGCCGACCTTTTCGAAAAGGATGGCGTTTTCAGGACAAAATTGGATATTAAGAAGGGCCATGTCGGCTTCGATGTCAAGAAGCTTTCGGAGAAGTCCTCGTTCGAGTTCAAAACCGGTACGGCGACCGCTGCGATTCGCGGTACAAAGGGCTTTATCGGCGGCGAAAAGGGCTTTGTCGGTAGCTTGAAGGAAGGTAAGCTTGAGATTACCTCGACGAAGAGCGGCCGGAAATTCTCGATCGGCGCCGGTGAAACGGCCTTGGGTCGTGATTCTCTCGTTGTGCTCAAACTTGCAACTTCCGGTAGCCCCTCTCTGGCCAAGGCTTTGGCCAAGGTAACCGAAGACTCGACGCTTTCTATCGACCAGATTGTCGAGGCGGCCAAAGTGGCCGATTCTACGGTCGCTGCCAAGGAAAACGCGCCGCTTGACGAAGAATCCATGAAGGTTTCTTCCGTTTCGTCGGTAGTTTGTTCGGGTGGCCTCCAGATTGAAGGTTCCTACCGTACGGCGGTTTCTACCGCTTCCCTTGTTGTGAAGGCCGGAACGTATGTTTCTGAGAACCTGGCCACATCGACCGACGGGAAGACGCATACTTTCTCTGTCAGCGTTCCTGTTACCGATGAAAACAAACTTTGGACGCTTACTTCTGCTGACGTTGTCTTGACTGCCGGCGAAAAGGTTGTTACCGAGACGGTCTCCTATACGGCCGACAAGAGCTGTGCCGAGGTGAATACGCGCCCCGCACAGATCCGCTTCAGTAGCTATGATTCCCTCCGTTGTGTCGCGAATGTGGCCGTTTCCGGCCTCGAGGACGATGCCGCCATATTCTCCGTGGATGTGGACGGAACTCCGAAAACGCACGAATCTTTGACCCGTAACGCCTTGAAACGCGCCAAACTCTCCGAAGGGGTTCACGAATACGTGTTCTCCGCAGTGGATATGGCGAAAAACAAGGTTGAACTGAATAAAAAGCTGGGCTGTTTCCCGCCGCGGAAGTTCAATGTCCAGATTCTCGGCAAAAAACGCGAAGTTGTGTCGAACCCGCCAGGGACTCCGAAGGGGTATGACAAGATTGTAAAGACGGTTCAGTTTACCGTCCGTGTGCCGGGTGGCGATCCGAGTGTTCTTTACAAGGTTGTTGTGAAGCAGAATAGCCGCATCATCTTGGAGGAATCTCTGAACCAGATTCAGGCTTTGGATTACCAGGTCCCTGTGGAACTGGTTCGCAAAGGAGTCAACAAAATAGAAGTCGAAGTCACTCATAAGAGTGGTTACATTGTAAAAGCTCAGAAGGTATACGAGGTCTTTTAAATGAATTTTCTATATCGAATTCTCCCGCTAGTTCTCATTGTCACCCCTCTATCGTTTGCTGCAGGAGAAACCTCGCAGGCTTCGTCTAAAGCTAGCGCGCCTGCCCCGGCGGCGACTCCGGCTCCTGCGCCAGCGCCTGCTCCGGCTCCGGCACCTGCTCCGGCTCCGGTTGCGGCCCCAGCCCCAGCTCCCGCCCCGGCACCAGCTCCCGCTGCGGCATCTGCTCCGGCCCCTAAGCAAACGGCAGCTCCGGCTCCGGCAACGGAAAATGTGGCAAAGAAGGTGAAAGACGAAGAACCGGTTGACGATATAGATGCTCTTTCTGGCGATACGCTCCCTGTCGTGAACGGAACGCCGCTTTCGGGCTCTGTTTCAGGCTTCTTGAGCAAAGACAAGTCCCCGTACCTCATTAGCGATTCCCTGATTGTCGGCGAAGGCCAGGCCCTCGTCATCCAGCCGGGTGTTATTATTGCTTTCAAACCGGGAGCTATCCTCGATATTCGTGGAGGCTCCCTTGCTGTTGCTGGTGAAGAGAAGTCTCCGGTGATTTTCCGCCCATTCAACAAGATGGGCCACTGGGGCGGTATCCGCATTGCTGGCCCCATGCAGGCGGACTTCAAGAACGTATTTATCCGCAATGCCGTCAATGCCGTGTCGGTGGAAAATGGAACTCTTACAGTCCAGAATGCCGTTATTGACAAACCGCTCGAAACGGGTGTTTACGCCCGCGCTGCGAAGGTGACCCTCCAGAATTCTATCATGACGAACGCCTTGGGCGTTGGTTTCTGGGCTGCCGACAAGTCGACTCTCCGCTTGGACAATGTCCGTGTCAACGGCAACAAGGTCGGCCTTGTGGCCGAATCGAATGCCGAAGTCCGGCTTAATACCTCTACCTTCGGCTCCAACGAGGTCGCTGTCTTGAACATGGGCGACAACAATGTCACCGAGACGGGTTCGTCCATCACGGGGAACAATTTTGGCGTCGTCTCTACCGAATTCCCGGTGAAATTCAAGAATGCCATTAGCTATAACGAAGAAGATGCCGCTTCCAATGCGAGAAAGCTGCATTCCACCTTGCCCAAGGAACCGAAAAACCCCAATGCGGGTGGCTATCGTGCAAACGAGCCGGTCCTTGACGATATCGACCCCGATGCTCGCTGGAAAATGTCCGGTAACGTGGTTTCCGATGTGGGATACCACCTCGTGCGTACCCGCCACAATCATACGGGTGCCGATTTCTATAGTGGCGTGAGGGATACGGTCAAGAATGGCGACCGCTACGTCAACTACTTCCAGACGCCTGGATTCTTTACGAATTTGAGCGCCTACATGTTGATGGAATCTCCGTGGGGCAGTTCCTTGGAACTCACTGTGGACCTCTCGAGCGATTCCTGGAACAGTTTCAATCCCCATACCTTGCAGGCTATTTATACGGACCCGTTCCAGAAATTGGCTTTGGGTAATATATACCTCTCCGGTGGGAACACCTACCTCGAAGGTATTGATGTGCTCGGTGGTTCTTATGACTTGAAGATTTTGCACAACCGTGCCGGTGACCCGCTCTTTGTCGTGACCGGCTTTGCGGGTGAAACTCGTAACCCGCTGAAAGAAGGCGATAGAAATCCGGATATCTACAAGGATTATGTCGAGGTGGGCGAGGCTGAATCCCAGGAAATGGTCGCTGGCGGTATGGTCCGCTGGAACATGCATCCGCAATTCTCCGGGCTTCTCGGCTTTATGGGCAGCAAGGACTATATTGAAGACCCGTTCCTCCGCGACGGCATGAGCGAAAATACGTTGCTTGCCACTCCGCGCCGCAGTTCGCAGACCGCCTTTGCCGAGGGTAGCTGGATTGCTTATCCGGGTAACATGGAATTCCACGGCAACCTCGCTATCGGTGCCGCCGATACGTCGAACGCCCGTTCTATCCGCGCTGTGAACCAGGTGTTCTCCAATGCGGGCGTGAGCACTTCCAATTATAACCTGCTCAACCGCTTGATGAAGGACCCGGGTGTCGTCTCTCGCATGAGCGAAAAGGAACTCGTGGCCATCTTTGGCGACAACACGATGATGACGACTTCGCAGATGAGGGCTGAACTGAAGCGCCTGCTCGAAGAGGCGAAGAGGGTTCGCAATCAGTATGCCTCGAATGGTTACGAAAATGACCGCCTTTCTGACTGGAACGGCAAAAATGCCGCTTTCGGTGCCGATTTCCGCTGGACATACCATAAGTCCGAACTGAGCGCCTACCTCCGTGCTGTCGGTCCTGAATTCTACAGTGCCGGTTCTCCGGATCAGATCCAGAACTCCCGTGAGTTCGGTGCTTTCTTCAAGCAGGGATTCTCCGACTTCTGGACATTGACGATGACTTATGACGTGGATGTCGAAAATGCCGGTAACGGCAACCAGTACAACGCCTTCGGTTTCAACGAGGGTACGACTTGGGGCTTGTTCAACGAAGCTCCGGATAGCTGGCTCGAGGAACACGAAATGGATGAAAACCGCGCCATCAACACTCAGGATGCGAGCGCCAAGAACCTCATCAATATCGGTTCTTATGTGGACTTGACTCTCGGTTATGCGTTGAACTACAGAAGCCACCATCGCCCGACTCGCCTCTATGCCGATTTCGACAAGGCTTCGGGTGTCTATGAAGACAGTTGGTTCAAGGCTAGAGGAAAATCGACCCTCAAGGTCAACGATTCCCTGGAAATCGATTCTGCCCGCTGGGCTCAGTACTATTCTCATGTCCAGGATGAATACCTGGCTGCGGACTTTACCGAAAAACTGCTGAAACAGTCCGTCCAGGTGAATTTCGACATCAAGATGCCGTACAATGTGCTGAGCCTTGGCTGGATTCTCACGTTCCGCAACGATCTTTCTGAATTCGACGACGACAAGGCCATGGACGAATTCGACTTTAGCGACGAGACTTACGGCCTTCTCGGTTACTATTTCCATGGTGGCGACTATGTGGAACATCGCTTCCCGACCAGCTTGACGACGACGGTGGGCGACATCACGAACGTCATTTCGTTTACGCCGCGCTACAAGGTGTTCAACCGCAACGACATGACCGATTTCGAGTGGTTCCTTTCTGACAACTTTACTTGGGGCATTTCCAAGAACTTCCTCGAGCTGACTCTTGCCGGGTCGCTCCGTCGCGAGTTGCTGGAATACACCGACGAGGGTGTGGACTATTCCGAAGAGGAAATGGATGTGGACGGATCTGTCATGTTCCGTGTGTATTTCACGAAAACATTCTTTACGGACTGGACTTTGGGTGCCGTTTACGACTACCGCCCGGATAGCCGCTCTGACGAATACAAAGACTTCTATGGTATTCTTTCTTTGAATTATGCCTTCTAGGCGTATGGGGAGTTGAAAGATGAAAAACGTTAATAAATACAAGAAAAAGACAATATTTAATCGCATTTTGGCCATTTTTCCATTTGCGTTGTGTGCTGCGGGCTATTCGTATGCAGATTCGGTTACGGATGCTATTCCAGAAAAAGCTTGCACGTTTTTTATAGACGATGTTATTGATTGGGACAGGCTGCGTAGTGATATTACAACACACTCTTCTTTCGATTGCCCTGTTATTGCCGTCAAAATTTCCGGGACACTCCATTTCTCCGATGTCTCTTCTATGCCTAAGCAGTCGGCATTTCCTACAATTGACGTGCAAATTGATTTGCAAAAACGTGACCTCTACATTTACGGAGACCCGAATTCAAGCAAGAATGTCATTGAGGGTGTTGTGCTGAAAGGTAGGGAGACGTCGCTTTTTACGAATCTTGGTAATATTCTCTATGTTGACGGTGTTGATATTGAAAACAGTTTCATACTTCCTCAAGCAGAAAGAAAGCTTCCTCGTAACGTCGGTTTCTTTGCTGATACAGTGAAGAATGCCTATTTCAAGAATGTGAATCTGAAAAATGTCGGTATGAGGGGACTTTTAGATTCCACGAATTCACTATCGACGTTCAATGATGTGGGATTCCTTGTGGGTGTCGTCGAAAGAACGGCTGAGGTGACTCACGTCTCTGTAGATGGTCTTCAGATTTTCGATATGTATGTCTCTAATATGGGCAGTCTTTTCGGGCGTGCTAAATGGAGCGTTTCTGCGGATGATTGCCAATTGTCTAATATTGCTTTGACGGGATCGTTGATGCCCGGTAATTCTAAAGATGTTATCTCGATGTCTGCGTTTGGTGGCCTTGTGGGTTCACAAGATATAAGCGCCGGATTGTTTACGGTGAACAATACATCGATAGATGCGGACATTTCTCTCGTGGGCCAAGGTTTTGAAAAATTTGCCTATGCCGCTGGTGTTGCTGGTTATGTGATGGCCAATGTTGCTGACATTGAGCGCGTTTCTGTTTCTGGAAACATTAATGTGCAGAACTCTAGCACGTCTGCAATGACGAAGGCTTCGACGATTAGAGCTGCAGGCATTTTCGCTTATTGGAATTCCCGAAATCTGAATTCTAGATTGAATTTTGAAAAAATACAGTCCTCGGTGGATTTTTCTGTGGATTTGTCAAATTATGAGCAGACTGTCATTACGAAGCCGAGCAGTGTCTCCGCAGTTATCAACCAATCTGCTGTAGGTGGACTTGTTGGATATGTCGCATTCTCGGACAAAAATCAGATCAATGTCATTGAATCTGAATTTTCGGGATCTATAAATTATCAGTCTGGCGACTTAGGATATCCTGGGCTTGGTGGAATTATCGGCGTATATAAAAATACAAGTGCTGACGAGTCGCCATTAACGTTCTCTGATGTAAAAGTGAATGGAGATGGAGCTATACAGTATGATGGCACTGGCTATGCAAGCGTCGGAAATCTCATGGGTGTTGCTGTGAATGCTTCGATTCGCGCAAGTGAAAGTGTTTTTGAAAAAGACATCCATGTGACGCTTTCTGGAGATGAAGGGGACATTGATGGCGCTTCTGTTGGTGGCGTTATCGGTACTGCAATCCAAGCTCCTGTGAAATTCATCGATGTCTCTGTCAAAAGCGATTTGTTCGTTGACGACAATATGAAAAATGCAGACATGTCTGCCGATAGACTGGATTTGTCCATAGGCGGTGCTGTTGGTTATGCTGAAGAATCTTCATTGAAATTGGATGTAGATTATTTGGGAACGATTTCGGTTACTCGCGACAATTCTGGATCGACAAAAGAAAAAGCCTCAAAACAATATGTTGGTGGCCTTGTCGGTAAAATTTATGGCACCAACGATGCGGAGTCTGCACCCGAAGTCGTTATCTTGAATTCTAGTGCTGTCGGCAAGAATGGAACATTGATATCGACTGTTTTCAAAGGAAATAAAAACTACAGCTCCTTCATGACGGGTGGGTTAATCGGTGGCTCTGTTCTTAGAACAAAGTCTATTCGAATCGAAAAAACCTTTGTCACTGGGGATATCACTGCGCAAGACATGAAGCATGATGGCATTTCTTACATGTCGGGTATGCTAGGCTTTATTTTGGTGAATGGGAATGTTGATATCATGAATTCCTACTACCATGGCGCAATGGTTACGTCGGTGGATCCTGGTTGGCCTGATGATGTTGAGCTTAGTGTAAATTACTACCCAGTTGCATCGTTTGGTATGATTGATGACCTCACGCTAAGCAATGTGTATGTGTGCGAAACGAATAGCATGGCCTCTTCTGGATCGCTTTATTCGGCTGGTGCGTACACTAAAGTGAATCTTGAAAATGCTCTTGCATTTAGCAATGAAAATTATGTAACAAATAAGATGGCGATGAATTCTCCTGCATTTGCATACAGCCTCAACGAAAATCTGGAAGAACCCCTTTGGTTCTATGATATGAATAGTAACGGCGGACTTCCGCAATTGAGCCTGGCTGCAAGCGATCCTAAGCCAACCCAGAAGGTGACCTTGGCTGGTTTTGACGTAAGCGGAGACGAGGCGTCTGATGTCGTCATTTATACCAATAGTGATGGCAAATGGGAACTCAAGGGGGACGGTCGTCGCTTCAACGACAATGACTTGGATGTCGCCATTTACGATCCTACAACGAAAAAGCTCGTATTCTGGAAGCAGCAAGGTGGCGATCTGGAATGGAAGGGCCTCTCTGAAATGGGGAGTGTTCTTGCTGATGGCATGGTATTCGAGAAGCAGGTCGTTGATGTCCCCAAGGTGTCGTTTGGCGTGGATACAACTGTCGAAAGTGGAAACCGCATTTGGTTCTGGGACAATTCCGAATACAGCATGGTTGACGATGAAAAGTTGCCTGATGCCGTATTTGAAATCGTGTTTAACGGAGTGTCGACGATTTACAAGGGCGCCTATTGGACGGTTCCTGGGAAAAATGTCGTGTTCACTTCTTCGGCGCAACTCATTGATTATGTCTCTCACAATCTGCCAGAAGATGGAAACCTGAAGTTAGAATTCGCTTTTGACGCCATAAGCGCACTTATGTTCAAGAAAACGAATAATGCTTCGCTTACTCTTGAGGAAGAGAATCTCTGGAAATCTCTGGAATCTCAGAGATTCGAAACGACTGTGGTGTTCTCAAATACCTCGGGCGTGTTGGCTCGCTATACTTCGGCCGGGCACGAGAGGATTGGTGCTGTTACAATAAAGGGTGGAAATTCTGCGCTATTGCCGAAGGTTGACAAGTTCGCAATTATCGATGTCTTGGATGGAGATTCTTCTTCGTTCTCCTTTGTCATCAGCAAGACCGGTGGTGAAGTGCTCCGTTCTGAATATCTGTATGGAGAAGATCTTGATTTGTCCACGCTTCTCTCGGACGGTGACCAACTGATGATTTATCGGATGGGACGCATATATCATGTGCCGACAGGGCCGGATTCCGTGATTGTTGTGGATTCTACAGGAAAGCCCTCTATCGTGACTGTTGATTCGACTGGAACCTCGGTGATTGTGCCTATAGAGCCGCCGGAAGATATTGTTCCTGATCTTCCGCCTGTTGTCGACCATTCCGACGAATGTGCTGACAGTGTCTCGATTTCCGATGCCAGTGTGATCAAGTCGGGTACCGCAGCGTTGTTCTCCTTCAAGATGGATGCTCCGAAATTCTGCGATTCGCTCCTGAATCCGCATGTGATTGTCTCGGGTGCAGATGGAATCGTGAAGGACTCTGCGTTCGCATTTAGCCGCAAGACTCGTGAGTTCATGATTTATCCGCTCGATCCGGGTGAGTACACCTTCAAGATCAAGGCTTCTTCGAAGAAGAGCAAGTCTGTCAAGCAGGAATTCTCTGCCGATATCGAAATCCGCGGCCGCGTGTGGAACATGGTGGCTTACGGTTCTTGGCCGAAGAACGTTCTGAAGAACGCCAAGCCGACGATTTATTCTTGGAACGAGTCGAACGCGATTGGCGACTACTGGCAGTACGAAGCTTTGCCCAAGAATGCCAAGGCCGTCGAGACGGTTGGTTACTGGGTCCGTACCGAATCCAACGTGGAATTCAGCCTGGATTTGCCGCTGAAGAAGGCCGAATCCGATTCCCTGAGCTGGACTGTCGAGAAGTCGTTCAGTGGTTGGAATATGCTTGCTAACCCGTACTCCTGGAACCTGTATGTCGGTTCTGTGGATGGATTCAAGTCTCCGGAAGACGAAACATCCCCGATTTGGCACTGGAATAACATCACCGCAAGGTATGATATTATCGATACCTTGTTGGCGAACGAAGCGTTCTGGATCCAGGTGGATCGCAAGAGCACGATCAGCATTAGTTCGAAGCCGGTGTTCCCGGCGGTCAAGGCAAACTCCGCGGCCAAGAAGTCTTCGCTCCTCAAGAGTGCAACGAAGGATTCCTGGAGTATGATGCTTGTTGCTACTACGGAAGACGGCGCTGCCGATTCCTGGAACGTACTCGGCGTGGGCTCCAAGAACATCGCGATTGCCGAACCGCCTGCCGGTATGGAAAGTGCTGTTGGCGTGTCGTTCGTGGGTGAAGACAATGCCATGCTCGCCAAGCGCATCTTGGCCAAGGCCTCCAGTGAAGAATACACCTGGAAGGTCCAGCTGAACGCCTCCAAGAGCGGGAAGGTGAACCTTGCTCTCGAAGGCCTGGACGAAGTTCGGGCCATGGGCTACGAAGTCTCTCTCGTCATGGATGGAAAGACTTACGAATGGAACGACAATTCCTCGATGGACGTGAATGTCTCGGGTTCCAAGACGGCCGAATTGAAGGTCGTTCCGGCGGGCAAGAAGATTGCCGCAGCCAAGGGAATTGGCAATGTGCATTACGATGTGGTTGCTGGCGGGATTGCCGTGCAGTTTGACGTGTCGGCCGGAATGGCCGGCCAGAAGGCCTCTGTGCGCCTCCTCGACGTGAACGGCAACGTGGTCTCGACGGTCTACGGGAATGCCCGTTCCGGCACGAACGACTTCCGCTTGGCCGCCCCGGCTCGCAGCGGCGTGTATGTTTTGCAGGTCCGCGTGGACCGCGAGTCCCGTGTGGCTCGTCTGTCCCTCTAATCAAGGGCCGAATGTACATCGGTTGTCATCTATCTTCTATGAAGGGCTTCCTTGCGATGGGCAAGGATGCCCTTTCTATTGGCGCAAACGTATTCCAGTTTTTTACCCGTAACCCGCGCGGCGGAGCGGCGAAGCCTTTTGACAAGGCCGATGCCTTGGCGCTTGTGGATTTGATGCAGTCAAACGGTTTCGGGCCAGCACTTGCGCATGCTCCTTACACGCTCAACCCGTGTGCTGCCGATCCAGGACTTCGCGACTATGCCCGCGATGTGATGAAGGACGACCTGTGGCGTATGGACCATTTCCCGGGGGCAATGTATAACTTCCATCCGGGGAGCCATGTGAAGCAGGGCGTCGAGCGCGGAATCGAACTGATTGTCGACCACCTGAACGCCATTTTGCACCCGGAATTGAAGACGGTCGTGCTCCTCGAGACCATGGCGGGGAAGGGGAGCGAGATCGGGCGCACGTTCGAGGAACTGCGTGCGATTATCGACCGCGTGGAACTGGCGGATAAAATCGGAGTGTGCCTCGATACCTGCCATGTACACGACGGCGGTTACGACATCGTGAACCACCTCGACTGGGTGCTGGAACAGTTCGACAAAATTATCGGGTTGAAACGGTTGCGCGCCATCCATTTGAACGATAGCAAGAATCCGCTTGCAAGCCACAAGGATCGCCACGAAGTTATCGGTGCGGGTTTTATTGGGCTGGAAGCGCTTGTTCGTATTGTGAACCATCCGGCACTTCGCGATTTGCCTTTCTACCTGGAAACTCCGAACGAACTCCCCGGCTACGCCGCCGAAATTGCGCTTATGCGTAAGCATGCAAAGTAGTTTTGCCTGCGTCGACCAGGGAAGGGGAGGGGCCCTTCCCGCATATATTCAAAAAAAAGCGTTTTTTTTCAAAAATTTTCAAAATTCCCCTTGACAAAGTTTTTTCTTTATCTATATTTGGGGGCGTCTAACAGACGATGCTTCATAGCTCAGTTGGTAGAGCCCGCGACTGTTAATCGCGTTGTCCTTGGTTCGAGTCCAAGTGAAGCAGCTTAGGACCCCGTTCGAAAGAGCGGGGTTCTTTGTTTATTCTGTAGCTTAATTTGTTATTGGATTTTCTTGTCGTTTTTTTATATTTCGCAAATAAAAAAATTACAATGACGTGGAGGAAAAATCCAATGTATAAGTCTGCTTTGTTGAGTATTTTGTTTGGCCTCTTTTTTCTCCTGAGTGCTTGTGGTGATGTCGAAGTTACGACGTCTGAACTTGACTCAGGGCGTGGCTCCGACGATGCCGAAGCTATTGATTCTGTCAAAACCATTTACGATTTGGGCGAATGCAATAAAAAGCGTAATGGTGAAGTTGTTTTTATTCTGAAGGATGAATCGTACCGCCTTTGTCAAGGTGAAGATTGGCTGAAACTGGATGCGGATCCGGAGTCTTCGTCCTCTTCTAAAAAGGTATCGAGTTCGTCGAGCAAGAAGTCTTCTTCGTCTTCTGCCAAGTCGTCTAGTTCCTCGAAGCAAAAGTCCTCGTCTTCTGCCAAGTCATCCAGTTCGTCGAAGCCGGAATCTTCTTCCGATAAATCTAGTTCTTCCGATGAATCCAGTTCCTCCGAGGAATCCAGCTCTTCCGAGGAATCTAGCTCGTCGATACTTGATTCGTTGTTGCTGCCACGTGAACCGAATATTGACCTGTCTGTGGAATATGATTGCGAGGTGTACGATTGCGTGACAACGGCGCTCCTGAACCAGAATATGCTCGATTCCGGCGTGTACGGCCAGTTCCTTGATGTCCGTGATAGTCAGGTTTATCGTACCATAGCAATCGGTTCGCAGATTTGGCTTGCTCAAAATTTAAATTACATGACTGATTCTAGTCAATGCTATAACGCTTGCTCAAAATATGGACGTCTCTACTATCAGTCGGAAGCTCTGCATATTTGCCCTGAAGGATGGCATTTGCCGAGCAGCGAGGAATGGAATACCCTGGATACAATCGTCAGCGCCTTGAAAAAAAGCGACATCGGCAATGGAAATGCCTTGAAATCCATTAATTCGTGGACCAGAGAAAAGGGAAATGACGAATTCGGATTCTCCGGTCTTGCCAGTCATTATTTCGGAAGCGTCTATATTTGCAGAGGAGATCACGGCGTGTACTGGACATCGGACGAATATGAATATCGCTGTCTGCTGAATGACCGCTCTGACTTGTATCCTTACAAGGAAACTTATAGTAAGGATTGGGGCATGGCTGTCCGCTGCCTGATGGATTAGTTACTATTTTTTAATTGTGGGGTTAAATATGGACAAATTCATCTTTTTTTGTGCGGTCGGCATGCTGACTATGGCTTTCGTTGGTTGCGATTCTTCGCACACTTCTAAGCCGATTGTCATTGATGAAGAACTTGCATCGATTGATCCGGATCCGACCCAGAGCGAAGATATCAAGGCTCTGGAAGTCGTTATCCGCGATTTCTCTACAGGATTCCCTGATTTTGATAACTTCCAGTCGGAAGCTTACGAAAGCCAGGTCAGTAGTAAAATCAATCGCGAAAAATATCCTGAAACCCCCTCCGTTGACACATGGAAAACTTGGCTTTATCCCGGTTATGTCGACAATGAGGATTGGAAGGCCCGCCGTGAAATTCCTAATGGTTACGATACTTATGGCTGCGGAAATGCCCAGACGCCTAAGTATGGTATAGCTGTCGGGACTCAGGGGGCTCCTCATGACCGTACAAGTGCCACGGGAGTATCTTTGGCTACGCCCGATTACATAAATGAAAATCTTGATGCTTCGTACGTTTGGTATGGAGAATTTGGGGCATGCAATGGCGGTAACAGAACTGTTCGCGGTTATGCTCACGAACTTTGTACCGATGCGACGGAAACGTGGGATGATTCTACAGTAACCCGTAGGTGTGATAAAGAATGTGGCGCTTATATTTGGGCCGAAAAGGTGTATATTACGCCGGGCATGGTCGAACAGAAACTTACTTTCAAGAATGGTGAAGATGGCAAGTTGAACATGCTCGAACCGGTCATTACGAAGGCGCGCGACGCATGTGACAACATGTATTTTGAATTGTGGTTTACAGACAACTCAATGAATAAAACTTCCGAAGGAACGCTCGAACTCAAGCAAAAAGAGTCAGAGACGGGACTTTGGTATGACTGGAATAATGGTGGGTTCTATCCTCTAGATTCCGTTGAAGATGATGGCAAATGGAAGTCTATAAATACTAAGTTCGAAAACCAATTTGGTCCGCAAAGTTTGACGATTTATTGTCCGCCTTACAATTATATATATGCGTCAACTCAAACGGATCGGTTTGGGTCGCAAACAAATAATCTTTGCTCGGCATGGTTGAATGCAGGTGGGCCGAGAGTTGAAGATGCGGCTTTGACTGCTGCCATGAGAGATGCTCGGGCTGGGTTAGTTAATCTCCGCAATTCCGGCTTTACTATGATGGGGTATGCTCCGTTCAAGTATAAGAAGGGTGCCGGCAAGATGTTCGAGTTTACTTCGCTGGACGATATGTGGGTTTTTGTCGATGGCGTTATGGTGCTGGATTTGGGCGGCACCTCGTCGCCCAAGAAAGGTTGGGTTGAATTGGATCGGCTCGCAGTGAACAGTCATGGATGCCATTCGGACGACCCCTTGCAGGCTTACTGTAGAGGGAAAATTGAAAATGATGGATCCTGGAAAGACGGTACTTGGCACCATTTGCATGTTTTCTATGCAAATCGGCATTCCAGCAATTCAACGCTCTACATGAGTTTCTAGAAAGTTCATACAACAGAGACCTGCCTTCGTGGTGGGTCTCTTTTTTTTGATAGGAAATTTTTATATTTCGGATATGCTCAAGAAAATTTTTATCGCTATTCTCGCAGCGGCCGCGTTCGCGCTGGCGGCTGATCCAGTCACTATCGAAGGCCGCCTGACCGAAATCCCGGGCAAGATGCCGAGCAACGACTTGTACAGCTACGTGTACGTGTTCAAGTACAAGGTGTTGAAGGTCGTCTCTGGCAAGCTCGATGCCAAGGAAGTGCTGGTGGGCGTTTACAACCCGCTCATTGCACGCGGCAAGGTCAAAGACAAGATGGCCGACAAGAGCAAGGGCAACGTGGGCGAGTTCAAGGCGAAGGCCAAGCACACGCTCAAGATTGTGCCGCTCGAGGGAAACTGGGACGGAGCCGTCGAAGACGAATACTTTGACGACGAATCCCCGCGCTATCTGGCCATAGAGGTGAACGAGTAATCGGTAAACAGTGGTTAGTAAACAGTGGTTAGTAAATAGGGCGGCTTCGCCGCGATTATAAATCCTAACCACCAACCACTAATCACCAACCACTAGCTTATGGTTTTTTCTTCCCAGATATTCCTGTTCTACTTTTTGCCGACGTTCTTGGTTGGCTATTTTGTGCTGTTCCGTGCCGGGGTCAAGCATTCCGGCTTGAACTTCTTCATCACTGTTTTCAGTTACATTTTTTACGGCTGGCTCGAACCGTGGCTCGTGTTCCTGATGTTCGGCTCGACGCTCGTGGTGTACGTGAGCGGGCGGTTCATCTCGGCTCCGGGGGCGAGCAAGCGGCAGCGTAACCTGGCGCTCCTCGCGGCGATTGTCGTGAACCTCGGTGCGCTCGGGTTCTTCAAGTACTACATGTTCGGCATGGGTGTCATCAACGATGTGGTAGCGAAGCTCGGTTGCGAACCGTTCTCGGTGATGACGGTGCTCTTGCCGGTGGGCATCTCGTTCTATACGTTCCAGTCCATGAGCTATGCGATTGACGTGTGGCGCGGTACGGCTCCTCCGGTCAAGGACTTCGTGACGTTCGCCTGCTACGTAGCGCTTTTCCCGCAACTTGTCGCGGGCCCGATTGTGCGCTACAATACGGTGGCCGAGGAACTCGCAACCCGCACGCATACGCTCGAGAACTTCGTGCGCGGCATCATGTTCTTCAGTTTCGGCTTTGCCGAAAAGATTTTCCTTGCGAACCAGGTGGGCATCATCGCCGACCGCGTGTTTGCGGCAGACGCCCCCGGCGTGTTGAACTGCTGGTGGGGTAGCCTTGCCTACATGTTCCAGATTTACTTCGACTTCTCGGCGTACAGCAACATGGCGATTGGCCTTGGCCTGATGCTCGGGTTCCATTTCCCGCGCAACTTCAACGGCCCGTACCGTTCGGGGAGCATTACCGAATTCTGGAAGCGCTGGCATATTTCTCTCACGAGCTGGTTCCGTGATTACCTCTACATTGCGCTCGGCGGAAACCGTGTGGGCAAGAAACGCCTGTACTTTAATTTGTTCATGGTCATGTTCTTGAGCGGCGTGTGGCACGGCGCGAACTGGACGTTCGTTTGCTGGGGCCTGTACCATGCCTTCTTCATGATTCTGGAACGTGCAAACAACAAGAACGCGCTCTACTACAAGGCGCCCCGCGTGGTGCAGATTCTCATTACGCAGGTGATTGTGCTGTTTGGCTGGGTGCTGTTCCGTGCCGATAACATTGGCGAGGCGTGGCGCATGTGGAAATCGATGCTCGGGCTTATGCCGGTAAGTGGCGCCGATGCCATCCTGACTGCCGAGATCTTCACGCCGACGTGTGTGGTGTTCATGGCGGTGGCGGGCCTGCTTTCGTTCTGGAAGTTCCGCAGTTTCGACTGGTGTAACGAGGTGAAATTCTGGAAGGCGGTGGTCGCCCTCGGGCTCTTTGTGCTCGCGACGCTTGCGCTATTTACCCAGAGCTACAACCCGTTCCTTTATTTCCAGTTCTAGGACGCCTCTAAAAATTTTTTTTCTAATTTATGGACATGTTGATGCGGAAAATTTTAGGACGTGCTCTTTGCCTGCTTTCGCTCGCGGCGAGTTTCTCCATTGCCGATGCGATCCCTGCCGGGGCGCTTTCGGCGGGTGCTTCGCAGACGCGTGACCAGCAACTCCGCGAAATTCGCGATGTGATGCGCGGTGGACGAGGTGGATTCTTGGACGTGGGTTTCAACTATTTGCCCCTTCCGAGCCAGACTCCTTTGGAGAGCCCTTACGGTGAACACGACGGTTTTGCCTTCAGGCACCATTTTGCTGGTTTCGGCAGTGGCGAGGTTGCCAAGCACACTCAGCTCGGTGCATTGCTGTGGTTCGAACGTTCTGGCTGGGATGGCGAGGACTTCTTTCTCTTCCCGCAGTATAACGATTTCTCGCATGTGTCTTCCATGACGACCTGGGGGCTTACTTTTACCCAGATAAAGTATGATGTAACTCTTGCAGGGGGTATGCAACACTACAACGTGGAGCGTATCGGCGATATCTATCCCGAAGAGAACGATTCCCTGCTTTACTCCTGGGCACACTTGCGTTGGGGACACCTCAGCTTACAGGGAAATTTCCACCGTTCCGACGTGCGTTTTTTGCGCTTGTCGCTGGACTTGGAATCACGGTTTGTTTACGGCGGTTCGGCTCGCGGAATCTTGACTTATTTGCCCAATGTCGATGTCACGGTGTACAATCACTCTGCAGATCGGTTCAGTGCCGACAATTACCGTGTGAATTGGGAACAGAATTTGTACGGACAAATCCTTTATGCTGAAGTCTCGTACGATTTCCCCGACGACGGATTCCATTCGGCAGCACTCAAGTATTACCCGGATCCTTCGCGCATGGTGGCCTTCGAGGCAACTTGCATTCGCCGGGACAAGAATATCGACGGTACGGACGACCTCCTTTGGGGTGGTGCGGTTGAGTTCCCGTTTGTCCGCTTTGCCTATAATTCCTCTTACGAATACGAAAACTTTTTCCATGCCAAGGGAACGTTCATTGTCGAGTTCCAGTTCAACCTGGCAGCGATTGACGGTTTCTTGTTTGCTCGTGGCGGCACGCGTTCGGCCCCGCTCGAGACGATTAATATCGAAAAGAAAAACAAGGACAATCCGCCCGAGGGTGATGGCCTGATTCACTTGAATCCCTCAGATGCCTCGACTTCGGTCGGGAACAAGCCAAAGACTCTTGAAGCGACCGGAATCCGCTATGAAAAGTCCGGTAGCGGGAATGGAGGTCACTAATGGTTCGTTCTGTAATGAAAGCATTTGTTCGTCCGATGTTTGCTTTTTGCATCCTTTGTGCTCTGTCTCTTTCGCTAACCGGTTGTTTGAGTCATTGGTTCATCGAATCCGAGACTCGACTCCAGGTGGAAAACGCGACCGAAGATTATTCCATTCTCTCGCTGGATGTCGTGTCACTTGATGGTAGCGTTTATTCTTCGTGGATCGACGAGACTGTTTTACCGGGTGAACGCAGCCGCGTCGTGGCCGGCGATTGGGTGGGCGAGTTCAAGATTCGCGTGAAGTACACCGAAAGTGCGGACGCGAGTGGCGATACGCTCGTGGATTACCGGATGCTGGATTTTGATGGCGGCAGCATGTACCTGCGTGTCACTGCTTCCGATAAGGGCAAGCTGGAATATAAGTTCCGCTAGCCAGTCTCTGTCTAGTTTGTTTGATATTTGCCGGTGCTGTTTGCGCCGGCTTTTTCGTGCCCGCTACTTTATGCTCCAATCGATGGGTTCGAGGCCCTTGTTTTGCAGATAAGCGTTCGCTTTGCTGAAGTGCCTGCAGCCGAAGAACCCACGGTATGCCGATAGCGGGCTGGGGTGCGGGGCCGTGAGGATGAGGTGGCCGCGGCCGGGCGCTATCAGGGATTGCTTCTTGATGGCGAAGCTGCCCCAGAGCAGGAATACGAGGTTTTCGCGGACTTGCGAGAGCCTCTGGATGATGGTGTCGGTGAATTGCTGCCAGCCGATGCCTGCATGGCTTGCCGCCATGTGGGCGCGCACGGTGAGGGACGCATTGAGGAGCAACACTCCTTGCTGTGCCCAGCATTCTAGGTTGCCATGGGGCGGGGGCGTGATGCCGAGATCGTCGTGGAGTTCCTGGAAAATGTTGATAAGCGATGGCGGCGGCTCGATGCCGACGGGGACAGAAAAACAGAGCCCGTGTGCCTGGCCTGGATTGTGGTAGGGGTCCTGGCCGATGATGACCGCCTTCACCTTGTCGACAGGGCAGAAGTCGAGTGCTGCAAAAATTTTGGAGCCGGGAGGGTAGACAACGTGGTGCTCCGCTTTTTCTTTTAGGAGGACTTCCTTGATTTTTTTGAAGTAGGGTTGCTCGAATTGGTCTTGCAGGAGGTCGAGCCAGGATTGTTCAAGTTTGACGGACATGGGGAATAGTGGTTGGTAAACAGTGGTTAGTGGTTAGAGGCTGGAGGCTCGGGCCTTGCCAGTATTGCGATTTTTTCACCGTAGGCGCGGGTGTAGAAGAGTATGGCGGATTCTTTGCCCTTGGGTTTGAGCCGTGCGATTTCGGCGTCGGGGTCGAGTTTGACTCCGCGGAGCTTTATCGTGAGGCGGCCTACATTGTGCGCCCTGAGCATGTTGCGGACGGCGCTGGTGGAAATGTCGGTGCGGTCGACGACTTCGTAGCAGGAAAATCCGGGCGAGGGGAGGGGCGTATCGCTAGATACGTAGGCGATGCCTTCGGAGATGAGGTGGGCTACGGGGTCGTGGGCCAGCGCCGCGATTCCGAAAAGGCGGCTGCGCACGAGGACCGCGGCGGGTTCCGAGATGTACTTGGATAGTTCGCCGAGAGGGAGGTCC
This sequence comes from uncultured Fibrobacter sp., assembly GCF_947305105.1. Taxonomy (NCBI): domain Bacteria; kingdom Pseudomonadati; phylum Fibrobacterota; class Fibrobacteria; order Fibrobacterales; family Fibrobacteraceae; genus Fibrobacter; species uncultured Fibrobacter sp. The sequence goes on from NZ_CAMZCS010000024.1 coordinate 46,295, forward strand.
GACTGGCTGCTTGCGGTGCGGTAGACTCTGTCGCGACCTTCCATTTGCAGGTTTTCGTCGAAATGGCGCTGTTCAGCTTCGTCGCGGGTCTCGCGTGCAGCATCGCGGGGGGCTTCCCATTGGGCGATGGCATTGCCCTCTTTGTCGACGATGACGGCGCGGACGGTGCCCGGGGCACGGGCGAGTTCGCCGAAGAGGACGAGGCATTCGCGACAGTCGGAATGCTTGCCGATGTAGAGAATTTCGGTGTCGTGGGGAATTTCGCCAACGGGGTAGCCGGGCGGGAGTTTCGCCATGCCGCCCTTGTAGTGCTTCGCGATGTCGAGGACTTCGGCAAAGGTGGGCGAGAGGTTGTTCAGGTCGCGCTGGTTGTCGCCCTCGTCCGTGCGCCGGGCCGGGTCGATGGTGAAGTAGTCGGCGGGGGATTTGGCAAAGGCTTCCTTGACATCGGCCAGGACGGCTTCGCCGTCGCCGCGCATCACGCATGCGTTATGGCTGTACATGGTGATGCGGTCTTCGTCCAGGTCTACTCCGGTGACCTTGAGTTCGCGCGGCAGGAAAAAGCTGTCCCCGCCCATGCCGCAGCATAGGTCGTGTACGCTTTTTCCTCTGGCCTCCTCGCCGTTTGGCCAGAGAGTCGCCTTGTAGCGGCCGATGTCCTGGGCGGTGCTCTGTTCCAGGGCGAGCTTGTCGCACAGGAGGAACGCTTTGCTTGCCCCGAACTTTTCGCGGAATTTGGGCACGAGCGCCATGTAGTCCATGATGGCGGCGCGCTCGTCGAAACTGTACTTTTTGGCGAGTGCGCTTGATACCTGCAACTTGTCCATTTTTTTCGCAAGGGCGCCTTGGATGAACTCCTGCACGGCAGTCGATGTCAGCAATTCCTTTAGCATGATGCAAAAGCAATTTAGCTTTTTAACCTGTTGCGGCGCTAGCAAGGCGCATGCAAAAAACAGGTACGAAGTAGGATGAATGAGCGGATGCCGTCGCTACTATTAGATAGTTTGGACTTAGTGTAAAAATTCCGAAACATGAACGTGGCCACTTTTTACTTTATGCAAGTAATTCTTTTTTTTGACACCGAACATTTAATATATTTCGTTGCAGACTTTGGGCCGGCATGTCCGGTCTGACCTATTTTCATTAATAAAGGAAAAATATGAAACACTTCTCTATTGTCGCTATGGCATTTCTCGTTGTCGGTTTGGTCGGATGCAACCAGGCTTCTGCCGGCGGGTCGTTCAACCAGCAGGCTCGCCTGGACAGCCTTGAAAAGGATTTCAAGATTGTCAAGGAAGAATTCGAAATCATCAAGTACGCTCTCGACAAGCGTGGCATTTCTCTCGAACAGGCCCGCGCCGAGATGGAAGCCGATAACAAGGTCTGGGACATCCCGGACGAAGACAGCCCGGTTTTTGGCAACACCAAGGATCCGAAGCTCACCATCGTCGAGTTCACCGAATTCCAGTGCCCGTACTGCTCTCGTATCGCTCCTACGATGAAGGAACTCAACCAGAAGTACCCGGACAAAATCAAGTTCGTCTACAAGCACTTCCCGCTCAGCTTCCATGCTAACGCCCAGGCCGCTGCCGCAGCCTCCATCGCCGCCCACAAGCAGGGCAAGTTCTGGGAATTCCGCTATGCGCTCGCTCCGCACAGCCGCGAACTCAGCGATTCTATGTATGTCGCCGTGGCTAAGGAAGTTGGCCTCGATATCGAAAAGTTCAAGAAGGACATGGTTCTCGACTCTGCTATGATGGCCCGCATCGACAAGGACTTCCAACTGGGTGTCAAGGTCGGCGTTCAGGGGACCCCGAATTTCTACATCAACGGCAAGCGCCAGGACCGCTTCTCTCCGGAACTGGTCGAAAAGCTCCTGAAGGAAGCCAAGTAACGTTTACAACTGTAACCGGCGGATGTTCCGTCGGTTGCAGTTTTTTGATTTGAGAAAATTATATTCTTGAAAGATTTTAAAACACAAACCAAAGGATGCTAATCATGATGAAGCAAACTATGAAGGTCGCCGCGATTGCCGCAATGGGCATGGCCGTGGCCGTAATGGCGCAGCCGAAGCAGCCGAAGACGGTCGTTTACAAGTTCTTTGACGAACAGTATCGTCAGGGCGGGTTCGACTATGCTTATGGTGGCACGAGCAAGGGCGTCACGATTACCAAGGACGGCGGTTACAAGTCCAAGGCTGCCTTGAACATCAAACTGGACCCGAAGGAATACTCCGGTGCCTCCATCTGCTTGTACAACGAATTCTTCGACCTGAATAAGTTCATGCTCGATTCCAAGGTCGAGTTCATGATCAAGGGCAAGAACGGCGGCGAAAACGTCAAGATTGGCCTCCTCGACGAAGAAGTCAGCGACGGCAAGAAGACGCAGGTCGTGCTCCCGATGAACAAGTACATTCAGGGTGGTGCTGTGACGAAGGACTGGAAGAAGGTTTCCATCCCTCTCGTGGACTTCCCGGACCGCGGCCTCTACTGGGACAACACCCGCAAGTCTGAATTCCCGGCCCGCATCGACTGGGACAAGATTGCGGAAATCCGCTTCTCCATCGACAAGAGCGGTGCCTCCGAATTTGAAATCTGGGTAGACAACATCGAAATCGTGAAGGGCAACAAGAAGGCCCCGCCGAAGAAGAAGATGATCTACTGGGACGAAAACAACGACGTCATCGACGGCCCGAAGAACCCCGAAAAGCTCGACGGCAAGGCCAAGACGCTCGCTACGTTCTACTCCGACGGCCTCAAGGGCTTCAGCTACAGCTACGGTGGTCTCACTGCCCAGCGCGAAGCTCAGTCCAAGACCCAGGGCAACAAGAATGTGCTCGCCATGTACATCGACAACAACGACTGGTCCGGTGTGACCTACTCGCTGGGCGAAGGCAAGTACATCGACCTCTCCAAGGTCCGCAACAAGGGTGGCCTCTACTTCTGGATCAAGGGTAAGCTCGGCGGCGAAAAGCTGTACGTGGGTATCCTCGACAACCAGGGCAACGACGTGAAGAGCCAGACCAAGGTCGGCCTCAACGACTGGGCCAAGGTCAGCAAGGATTGGCAGCTCGTCAAGATTCCTCTGAAGCGTTTCATGGATAAGGGCAAGGCTTGGGATGCTAACAAGCAGGCCGAAGTCGCCAAGGACATGAAGTGGAACAAGATTCAGGAAATCCGCTTCTCTGTGGGCAAGGGCGAAAACCAGGGTGAACCGGGCAAGCCGGCTCCTGTGACCGTCTTCGTCGACCAGATTACCTTCACCGAGAACATCGACTGGGTTGACCCGGACCTCAAGTGGGATAGCTTCAAGTCTACGGCTAAGGATCTCGTGATTTCTGACTTCGAAGGCAAGTACGGCAGCGAGACCTGGGAACCGGCATTCGGTCCCAAGTCCCAGCTCAAGTTCAAGATCGAAAACTGCCCCGAATTCAAGAGCAACTGCTTGAACATCGAACACTACCTCCTCGCCGACTGGGTCGACGTCGTGCTCGACATGAACAAGCGCGGCCGTCCGGCTGCTGACCGCGACTGGACCAAGCACTGGGGCATCATGTTCGACGTGTACTCCGAAAAGGCTTGGCAGTCCATCACCGTGCAGGTGCAGGATGCCGGCAACGAAATCTTCGTTTCCAACGTCGGTGCTCCGAAGGGCAAGACCACTCTGCTCGTGCCGTTCCGCACCTTCGGCAAGTTCCCGTACTACCAGCCGCCTAACGCTGTCGAAAACGGCATCTTCGACCTGAAGGGTGTCGTTGCTCTCGACTTCAAGCCGAGTGGCGAAGGTACTGCCGGTGGCTTCAAGATTGACAACATCAGACTCACCAACCAGCGCGAAGTCAAGGCCAAGGAACGTCCGGCCGTCATCAAGGTGGCCATCAAGGGTTCTAACGACGTGCTCAACCAGGAAATCTCCGGTGGCCTGTTCGGTATCAACGCCGCCCTCTGGGATGGCGACATGCTCGACAACAAGAACTTCAAGGTCCAGACTCGCGACTTCGTGAAGCGCATCAACCACGGTATCGTCCGTTATCCGGGTGGTCTCCGTGCTGATGACGACCACTGGAAGGAAATTCTCGACAACCACGACTGGATGGTCGACACCGACGAATTCCTCGAATGGTTGAAGAAGACCGGCTCCAACGCCATGTTCACCGTGAACTTCGGTTCCGGCACCGAACAGGAAGCTGCCGCTTGGGTGAAGCACACCAACATCGACAAGAAGGCCGGCATCCTCTACTGGGAAATCGGTAACGAAGTCTATGGTAACTGGCACCCGTACTACGAAAAGTATGGTAAGGACGGCGGTACTATCTACGGTAAGCGCGCCCGCAAGTTCATCGAAGCCATGAAGAAAGTCGACCCGACCATCAAGGTGGCTGTGCTCGGCGTTCTCGAAGGCGACTGGAACGAAAAGGTGCTCAAGGAAACCGGTGACATCGCTGACGGTCTTATCGTCCACCACTATCCGCAGCACTTCGGCGAAGAAAACGACTTCGCGCTCCTCTCTGCTCCGCAGACTCTCACCGCTATCTACGAACGCCTGCACAAGGTCGTGGACAAGTGGACTGCCCACTACAAGAAGGACAAGAAGATCGAACTCTGGCTCACCGAATGGAACTCTGTCGACTTCAACCCGGGCCCGCAGACTCTCTCTGTCGAGAACGGCTTGTTCGTCGCCGACTACCTCGGTATGCTCGCCACCGAAAACGTGGACAACGCCCAGTACTGGGATATCCATAACGACATCACTCCGGAAGGCGGTGACTATGGTTACCTGACCCGTTCCGGTGAAAACTGCATGAACTGCCCGCGTCCGAGCTACTGGGCCTTCCAGATGGCTTCCGACGCTCTCCGCGGCAAGCTCATGAAGACGACGATTACCGGTGACGAAGATGCTCTCCTCACGGCCTACTACACCGTGAAGGGCAAGAAGAAGCAGCTGTTGCTCGTGAACAAGAGCCCCTACAGCGACTTCGACATCAAGCTCGACATCGACGGCTTCAAGGGTAAGGCCAAGGTCCAGACTCTGGACAAGACCTCCGAAAAGCTGAAGGAAGGCTGGGCCAACGACCCGTCCAAGAAGGCTAAGACTGTCGATATCTC
>NZ_CAMZCS010000025.1 GCF_947305105.1 uncultured Fibrobacter sp.
TGGAGCACTGGCCGGACACGACCTCCCAGCGGTCGAACACGTTGTCGTTCCCGGGAATGGCGTATATCCTGGAGGTGTCGGTATCGATGACTCTGCTGTAGGACTGGACCCCGGCAAACAGTATTCCCGTCCCCAGGGAGTCAACATACGCCGTTCCGTTGCCTGAATGCGTAACATCCAGGGTATAGGTACGGGCGACCCTGACGGTTACGGAATCCTTCATGTTGGCGTTGGGATAGTTGCCCGCATAGATTAAGAAATAGTTCTTTGTATGGGGTTGCGTCCTGATGTAGCAATATCGACTTCTGTCAAGAGTAGTTCGACAATCCCTGGTAACATTAAAGGGGGTGGATACCGAGCTGGGGGGATTTACATCGCTGAAAGTGGAGTCATAATAAAAAGGCAATTGGCCTAACGTCTGTTGATATGTAAATACAATCACATACTGGCTCCCCTCGCCGGATTCGAAATACATGCGGATACCGTAAATCGAATACAGGGGGATGATGGCGCTGCTTTGGTTGATGTAGAGTTTGGTGGTCGTTTCGGACAATTCGGTGACAGGCAAGTTTCGAGTCACCCTCCTGATGACGACAGGGTCGGACGACGGGATGAAGCCGGTCGAGTCCTCGGTCTCGTCGACGAAGGTTCCCGTTCCGGAGACGATTTCCCACTTGACGAAGTTCTCGCCGACCTGGAGGCTCTTCCGGGATGTGACGGAAAGCGTATCGCCGACATTCACGTTATAGGGATTGGGATCGCCTTCGATTGTAACACTTGCGTTCGCACTCGTAGCAAGTGCTAACAAAAAGAATAAAATCTTTATAGACTTCCCCACCACAATCCTCTCCATCAATCCAACAACATCGAAAATGAAATTGCAGACAAAATATATAATTTATTTTCAACAAGAGTACATTTTTTTCTCAAATTTTAAAATGGCGAAATTCGTCAAATTTCGGCATTGTGTTGCATTTTCACCATTTTTTTGTATATTTGGACCCAACCACTAATGACTGGGGGTGATCTGGTTTCGACAGGGTCGCCGAAGTGTTAGTTGCAAGCCGAGGTCTCAGACGGGGGCACTCGTTAAAAAGTCTGAAAAAAAATAAGTGCTGACGAAAACTACGCACTCGCTGCCTAATTAACGGCAACGCCGGGCCTCATTCCGCTCCCATCGGGATGTACGTCCGGACGCAATATGGGATAGGATTCTCGCATGCCTGGGGCTAGAGTCCGAGATTCACTAGGCTGGTCAAACTCTGCGCCGACCTTCTTGGGCGTGGATAAGACGAGACCTTAAATGCGAAGGGAAAGCTTGTAGGAATGGACATGGAAGTGATTTTGGACAGGGGTTCGACTCCCCTCACCTCCACGAATACTCTCAATACAGAATCCCCGGCTTATAAAGCCGGGGATATTTTTGGGGGTAGGAGGAATTGAAACTCAAATAAAAAAGAACACCCGTGCTAGCGCAGCACGAAAGTTCCTCTCAAAAAACAATCCAAATCATGGCTTAAAACGCCAGTAAAATAAAATCCCATACTAAAACAATCCTTACTACGTCTATAAATATACAAAAATCACCCGGCGGGTGGGCCGGGTGGATAATTTTCAGGGGAATGGACTACTGGTAGTGGTCCAGCTGGCGCGGGGGCCTAGGCGTGAAGCTGCGTACCGGAGCGTTCAATGTCGAAAAGGCGACGCAAATACTCCGTTTTGGCAGGGTCGCGTTCATCGGGGAGCGTGAGCGGGCCCATCGACAAGGCCACCAGGATAGAGCCCGGATAGTTGTTGACACGCTTGATGAAATCGCTTTCGGACACGCCTTCGGTGTAGAAATCCACGACGAACGTATCCCAGTCGTCGGCCTCGATCTGTTCGAGAGCTTCGGCCTCGGTGGCGACGGCCTTGAGGGTCGCCCCCATGAGGAGGTCAGACAGCACCTCGAGGCAGGCGTTCCGGCGAGCCTCGTCCTCTTCCCAAATCAGGATGCGGCGGTCGCTGTAGTCACGGACCTGCGGGACAAAACCTTCTTCGGGATCCTCGTCGAATTTCTCGAGGGCAGCCTCGTCCATTTCGTCGTCGTTTTCAAATTCGTCTTCAAATTCTTCTTTCAGCATAGTGCCTTAAATATAGTAAAAATCTCACTTGCGGACAACTTTCACCACCGGGGCAGCGCCAGCAGCCGTCGCACGGACAATGTACACGCCCTTGGGCATACGGTCTGGCACGACGAACCCGTTCGACGTGCCAAGGCAGTTGCCGTTCAAGTCAAAAACCGCATAGCTTGCAGAAGTAACGCCAGGCACCGACGGGGCCAGAACAATTCCCACTGTCCCCGACGAATCTCCCACGGCCGACGTGTCCGCGGCCGACGCCGTATCCGACGCAGCCGTCGAATCCGCCGTAACCGTCGAATCGGGTTTATCCCCGCCGCCAACCTCCCCCGCCCGTGCCTTCCGCACCTTGAGGCTAGTCGCCATGAAGTCTACCACAAACGTCCCGTCGGACTCCGGAGCGATAACGACGCCGCCCTGTTCCACGACGGCGTCTTCCCCGACACCTTGCGTATCGATTTTCACGCGCAGCAGCACCTTCTCGGGCATGTGCTCGTCTGGGATTTTCCAACTGACCGTAAACCCGTCATCTGCCGCGACCGATTCTGCCGCATCGATGACGAAATGCGCCCGGTAGTAGGCCGAAACCGTACCAAAACTCGCCGTCCAGAGTTTGTTTTCAATGGCGCGTTGCATAATTTTCTTGATATCGCCAGGATTGATGGAGTAATCGTCCCCCGTATCGTCGGTGACGCCGTGGTTCAGCACCACAAGCCAGGAGCCGCCCGTCACCTGAACATCCCACGGATTTGCGCCACTAAAATCGCCGATAAAGGCCGCCGTGTCCATCGCCGAAAGCATTTCGGGCAAGGTTGCCCCGGAGCGCGTCCAAATCTTTGCCTGGATATTGAACATCTCGGGTTGCGTTTCCCACATGTTGCGCCCGTGCCAGCCACAGTTGCGATTGTTGAAGTGGCGTTTGGCAATAATTTTCTGTACAGATTCGTTTGTTTCGCAGAACGGGGCCGCAAAAGACACCACTTTGACCTTCGCCCCGGCCGATTCGAGCGTTTTTTCGATAGTCCCTGCAAAATCCACGATTTCGCTGTTCAGTTCCGACTCGCTCTGCCCCGTCATGTGGCCATGCGACTGCGTGTGGTTCCCGATTTCGTGACCCGCGTTGGCCAGAGCCGCAAAACCGGCCGCATTCCCTTGCAGCCCATTGCTCATGTTAGTGACAAAAAAAGTCACTTTAACACTAGAAAGTTCTTCGAGGATGGGTTTCAGGTTGTCTATCTGGTTCTTGAGCGCATCGTCGAAAGTAAAACTCACCGCCCCCACGTAGCCGTTCCAAGGCACCGTCTTGACCGGACCGGCCCAAACGAAAGCGAAACAAAGGCACACCAGCGCAAAAATCGCGGCAACCGGATTATTCTTGTACATAAAACCATCCTTAATCTGTCGTCACATAATATAGCTATCCACGAAGGATTATTTTCTGCGAAAATTCCATGCCAAAACATATTTTAGCGACAGCACGAAAAAATAAGTTATATATTTAAAATACAACGACTTACTTGTTGATACGTTTCTTTTGAGATAGGGGGCTATGTGGCGGCTTTTTTTAGAAAAATCTTGTATTTGCTTGCTTTTATTGCGGTTACCGCCTCTGCGACGGTTACAATAGAAGGGGATACAACGCGCTACAACGCCTCCGCCGGCGATACGCTCTCCATTGCCGCCAGGAAAAAACTCAACGTAGGTGAAAACTTCGTCAAATGGGAGCTCGTCTCTGGAGCGGGAGTATTCACCGATGAAACCGCAGATTCCTCTGGATTTATCCTGGCTTCGAACGACGCGACAATCAAGATGGTCACCCAGACCCTCCCTATTTACGAACTTACCGACCAGCCGACAAAATTCATTTTTTACAAGAACAGCGTCAAGATTACCGCAGCCTCGCTATATGGCATTCGGGTAAAATACAAAGCCAACGAAGGTGGGCTATATGCACTTGTCTACAAAACGAGCCAGCCCACTTCGGTCCTTTATTTCGCCGGGGATTCCACTTTTACCAAAAGCACCACTAAAGAAAACTGCATTTATACGAACTCAAGAGAAGTGAAGTGCATTTTCAGTGCGCAGCCCAACAGCAGCAATTACTACTGCAACGCTCTCGCCTATTACCCCAATCACGACATGAAGGATTCAAACTTCCTTTGGGTTCTTAAGGCAAACACCGTAACAACGTCTTTCTCAGGGAACGGAGCGGCTTACGTCGATTCGTCTAGCCGAGCCGTTTTATCGAACAGCCGAATTATAGAACTCGACACGACCAGAATTTACGCCGTCGCAGATTCGAACAATATTTTTGACCACTGGGAAGTCACTTCGGGCACATGCTCTATTTTGGACAGCAAGAAGGATACAACAAAAATTTATGACGTAAAGACCGACTGCAAAATAAAGGCCGTATTCAATCCGGGCCCGATTTACACGATCACCAATGTTCCTGTCGGTTACAACTTTGCAGACAACTTGTACGCAAAGCGTGTCACCAGCGGGCATATCGGAGTCCGGTTCACTTTTACAGCGCCCAGCGCCGGTTCTTACACCTTTGTCGCATCGAACGATTTTTTGAGCGATTCCTTATATTACTTCCGGTACACGAGCACCGATTACAAGACGATTTCTTATTCCAAGAAATTCCGCGGGACATTAAGCGAAACTGTGACGCTCACACAAGGGCAGGTCGTATCTATCATCGTCGGCAGACCCAATAAAAAAGAAAACCCGTTCTATATCAGCTACGCCACGCAAGCGTACAGCATCGCTCTCCGCTCTGACGGGAACGGGAAGGTGACTCCGGACAGCGGGTACGCAACAGCCTTCGCCGGAGCAAAGTACACCATCGCCGCAGAGGCAAGCGACGGTTACCGTTTTTCTGATTGGCAAATCGTAGCAGGCACCCCTGTAATCGAAGACGCCGAAGCCCCAAACACGTATATCACGACATCGGCCAATGCCGAACTGAAAGCAAGGTTCAAACAGAGCTCCGTGTACCCGCTCACCAAGGCAAAGCAGACTTTCAACTTCCAGAAAAACTACTACAGAGAATCGACTCATTCAACAATCCGTTTCAGCTGGACTCCTCCCGATACTGCCACCTACCTAGTCAGTTTTGAGCCCATCGACCCAATCGGCGGCATTTTCAGCGATTACGGAACAGACTCGACGTTTGCAAAAGCACAATCCACAAGCGCAGTCAGCGGCATCACAAGTTTCACCGTGAAAGGCGCAGCCGGCGTCCCCCTTTATTTGACACTCCGGGATAGCGCCAACAACATCCCGAACAAGTCGTTCAAAGCCTGGATTTCGACGCCATACGTGTTGAACGTATTGACCGCCAAAGAAGGCTCCGTAAACCCGGCTGGCAAGGTGTACACCGCTCCGGGAGTCGAAACGATTCTCACCGCATGGCCCTACGGTGGATATAGGTTCAAATCCTGGGTGAACACCGAAGGCGACATGACAATTTCTTCCCCGAAGAATTCCAGAACGTCCGTGACCTTAATCGACTCGCTCTGTTCTGTAAAAGCCACCTTCACGAACGACGAATCGGCAGAACCTTTGCTAAACATTTCCAAGCTGGACATTAGCAACTACCCCGAAGTCTGCGCACAAATCTCTATTACAGACAAGAATTCCGGCCATTCCTTTTACGGGCTTGTTTCCGAAGATTTCACATTGACTCAAGATGGTAAAGCCATTCAGCCCCAAGTGACCAGTATAAACAACGTTACGGGCGTTTCTGTTGTGATTGTCGTCGACGAGAGCACCTCGATGCTAACGAACAACCGCATGGAAAAAGCAAAAGATGCCATTCGAGCCTTTATCAACGACATGGGCCCCTACGACAGGACATCTATTGTAGGGTTCAAGGGCGCTTTCAAGGTACAAGTGGATTCTGCCACAAAAGATTCTGTCTTAGTCGATTCCACCGTAGTCCACCAGACCATGACATCGAACAGGAGTTCATTGCTCCAGGCTGTCGATTCAATCAAGGGCGATGGCAAAATGACGAACATCATCACGGGAACCATCGTCGGTTTGGAACAAATCGTGAACGAGACCAACGCAACCGTGGTCATTGTCTTCTCCGATGGCGACAACAACAGCGGTTCGAGAGACATAAGAGGCACAATCGAACAAGCCAATACGAAAAAGACGCCCATCTATTCCATTGCGCTCGAGAGCGACAGCAAATACCCGCTGGCGAATTTGGCCGAAGGCACAGGCGGCACATTCTCGCTTGCAAGCGACGCTAGCGAACTGGCCGGTCTCTACGCCGGTATCCGCGACAACGTTTTGTCCCAATACGTAGTCTGCTACCAGACTCCCGACACAGTCCAGAACGGCGAAACGCACGACATTATCCTCAGCACAAAATTCAACAAAATCACTACGAAAGATTCGGCCCAATGGAGCGAAAAATCCATCCCACCGTCGATTACCCTTACCGAAAAAACGTGGGAACTTATCAAAAATTCCCAGGAATCCAATAACCCGCTCACCATCAGCGCCTACATAAGGACACAAGTCGGCATCAGTTACGCAAACCTGTATATGCGTACCGCCGGCACGACGGACATCTTTACGATATTTGCCCTGCAAAATGTACACGACAGCCTTTGGGAATTTACGGTTCCTGCAAACCTCGTCATTGCACCCGGCCTGGAGTTCTACATTATCGCGGGCGACAACCTCGGGCAAACCGGCAAGACCCCGAAGATTCAAAATCCATCCAAGGAGCCCTACACCATCTTTGTCGATAACGACATCCCCACCATCGAGCCTATTTCTATAGCATGCGAAGATTCGACGACAGACATAAAGTCTTTCATTTTCAATATCAAGGATAGCGACGGAATCGACAGCGTCGTGCTCTACTTCAGGGATTCGAAGATGATTTTCTTCCAAGAAGTGGCGCTCGCCTACTCCGCCAAAAAAGACTACTGGATTGTAGAATTCCCTGCCAACATCCGAGATTTTGACAGGCTCGATTACTACGTTCGTGTTACCGACGCGAGGGGCACATCGGTCCGCAACCCAAGCGAAAGGACACTCTCCACAGACGCTTGCCGCATCCATTACGTGGCCAACGACACAACCATTGCAGATACGACACTCGAAGATACAATCACGCCCTCGCCCCGCGACTCCATTGTGTACTCGCTCATTGCCGACACCGCCGAAATTTACGACAAGGATTTAGACGGCCACGCAGACTATGTGCGCATACACTTCAAAGAAGAACGCGACGACAATATCTCGAGCATCGACTCGGTGTTCTGGAATTCGAACCGTGGCGAATGGAGATTCGTCCCCGAAGGAATGATAAAGAAAAACCGCACAGACGGGAAATGGTTCGAGGGCTACATCAACACCCCGTACAAGTATGGCTTGACCAAGGCCGACTCCGTGCGCAAGCCCTTCCTCGGCTTTACAACGATCCATTCCGACAAGATGGAATATGTCATGCTCACCGACAAAGTCGGAGCTGTCCCCACAAAGGCAACCAAGAACCCCGGAAAGATGGGCCTTACGGAATACATGGACCCGAAAACGGATACACCGCCAGACACACTTATTGTCCGGCTCTCCGAACCGGTCACAAATATCGGCGACGAGAACGCCTGGGAAAAAATATTCCGCTACTCGACCTCTTGCAAAGACACGGCATCGCAACCTATCAGCCTCAAACATGCGCCACAAATCCGGGACAACGGGCAACAGTGGGTTCTCATCCTCGACGGTTATAACATCAATGCGGGCTTTTGCCTGTTCACCGACCCCGAAGCCCCCTACGAAGACCTTGTCGGGAACGCGCTCGGTCGCGGCGGTATCGAAATCGAAGGGAAAGACGGCATGTTCTACCTCGACGAAGTCAAGCCTGTGAAAGTGATCAGCGGCATAGGAAAAAATCAAGAATGGATACCGCCCGAAGGTTCCGATTGGGAAGCCCTCCCCGACAGCATATCGGCCATCAGCGTCAAGGCGAAATCTCCCTACACGGCCGAAGTCTACATTTTCGACGGAATCGCAACTTACGTGACGCATTTCGAGCAGAAATTCGGCTACAACGGCGAAATGGAAGACCCCAAGCGCGGCAATGCCAACGAAGCCGCCAAACTAGGATTCCTGCACTGGAACCAGCGTTCCGAGAAGGGGCGCAAGGTGGGTACGGGCATCTATATCTGGAAGATATTCTTCAAGTTCGAAGACGGCCACAAAGAAACAAGGACCGTCAAGACAGGCGTGTACCGGAAGAATCAAAAAAAAGGCCATTAGGGCAAACCTAATGGCACTCAAAAAAGCGATTTAATAGAAATTATTCAGAGGTCTGCTTGTAAATCTTGTCGCGAGAAACTTCGATATTCAGCGCAAGCATAAGCCCTATACGGAGCGAAGAAACCCTGAACTTGATGTCGTCATCCGTAAAGGATTTTTGCATCGAAGAATAATCGACACTGGCTTCCACCGTAAAGCCCATCGGCAAGACAACGCCCACGCCGCAATTGGCGAAGTAATTCAAGGGGCGTTCCCACCAGTTGCCGTCGAGCGTGACAGGAGCAAGATAGCCGCCCCTCACCGACAAGTAAGGCGAAACAATACTTTCCCTCACGATTCGGCCAAACGAGAGCACCGCCCACAGAGGGATAGACGCCGGAGCCGCCTCGGAACCATCACTTTGCTGCGCACTGCGGAAGCCAATACCGGCACCGTAACGCATCGGGCTGAATTCGGCCGAGAAAAGGGCCTCGATACCCGCCTCGATCACAAAATTTGTTTCCCATTCCTGTTCCGCAGCAATATCCATTGAATCCCTAGAAATGGTCGCATCGGTCGGGAAATAGAACTGACCAAAAGGTTTCAAGTCAAACGAGTGAGAAAAGCCGAACAAACAAAGGCTAATCAAAAGAAAAATTTTTTTATTCCAGGACAAATCTAAACCTCCAGTTCTTGTATAAGATAAGAAAAAAAATCCAATAAAAACAAACTCATCGAAAAAATTTACTGATTTTCCGCTTGTTCGAAAAATTTTTCACAACGGATTGTTCCCACAGGTCCGGTTCAACTTGACAAAAGCGTTTACCGGGTCGGCATAATTCCAGATTCCCCCGAGACTCGCGACCCCGGCGGGAGCCAGTTTTTTGAAGTCGTCCATCGAATCCACATCGACTCCGCCACTAAGAATCAACGCGGGCCGACGGTCAAGATTTTCGGAATCGAAGAATTTTCCAGCCAGTTCCAGGCCGAGCGTTTCGACAGCTTCAATTGCCGAAAAAGGCTGAAATACCGGCCCCACCAACGCCCCCGAAACCCATCCGGGCAAATGGAGATACTCGTCGACACTCGAGACACGGGCAACGCAATTTACGCGTTTCCAGCTTTCCGGGACATCCCCCGCCAACAGCCGCGCATCGCAAATGCAACCGCGCACATCAAGCCGTTCGGCCGTGTCTGGCGTACCCGCCAACCAAATACGGTCACGGCATTCCATCGGGAGCCCGAGCAGCCAACGTTCGTATTCATCGGTACCGGCACACCTGCCCGACCTAGAGCGTTTATCTAAAATCAGCCGCGTGAGCCCACGGCGGAACATTTCCTCGATATCGTCGTATTCCGAGGCAAAATCATCTGGAGATGTAATGACCCATAACCGCATACGCAAAATATAACAAAGATGCAAGTTTCACCCAATAAGTCCCCAAAACAACGCTAAGTGACCATTAAGCGCAAATTCTCAAATAAATTTAAACGAGGCTGAATACAGGAAGAATAGAGGGAATGTTACAAAATACTATTTTTGGGTTCGCTTATAGAGGTTTTATGAAGCTGAGCAAATACCCGAACGTTATTGCCTTCCTGATATTCGTCTTTTGCAGTATTTTTGTGCAAATGGGGTTGTTCGTCCACTTCCAGCGCTGGCTGTCGTTCTCGTTCGAGGGCTCCGCATTCTGGTGGCGCAGCATGCTTCTTCAGGTCGCCATCTTCTCGCCAAGCATTTTCATGATGCCGGCAGCAAGCTATTTCGCCGGACACTTCCGCAAGGGCCGTGTCATGGCCTGGTCGTCGGTGGGGATGGTTGCGGCCGTTATCGCCATCGTTGTTTGTTATGTGGCAGGCGCCGAATGGGTGGCCTACGGCCTGCTTGGTCTTTACGGCGTTTTCCTCGCCATCCTCACTCCGGCAAAGCTCGGTATCATGAAGGAGATGGTCGAAAGCGAAGATCTGGTGAAAATCAATGCCTGGTACATGGCCCTTTCTGTGCTCGGTACGGCAGGCGCAGCATTCTTTGCGATGGGCCTTTCCGGCAGGCCGGACTCCCCCGTCAGCATCGATCTCACCCTCTGGATTTACCTCGGACTGAGCGTTCTTGCTAGCATCTGCTGTTTCTGCATCAAGGTGGGAAAGATGCAGACGAAGCTCCGGATGCGCTCCTCCCGCCGTAACTTCGCGGCCACCTGGAGGCACCCCATCGTCCGTCTTTCCATCCTGGGCCTTTCCGCATTCTGGGGCGTAACGCAGATCTTCCTCATCCTCATCCAGAACATGACGGACATGCTCAACACGGCGGTCATCCCCATCTCGATGTTCATCGTCACCATGGGCTACGTGTTCGGATCGCTCTCCGCCAGTTGGGCATCCAAGGGCTTTGTCGAAACAGGCCTCATCCCGTTCTCGGCTGTAGCATCCTCCATCACCATGTTCGCGCTCCCCTTTGTACACAACGGCTGGCTGCAGGCGGCACTCTACGGCATCATCGGCTTCTGTGCCGGTTCCGCATTTGTCATCTTGCGCACGGTCATCCAGAACTTCACCCGGCCCGACACGGCAGGGCGCATCCACGCCGTTGCGAACATGATCCAGATGGCGTTCCTCGTGCTCGTCATGGGCGGACAGACACTGCTCCTGATATTCACGCCGGTGACGCTGGATTACTGCTTCATGATTCTGGCAGTCATCCTCGCCCTCAGCTTCATCATGAACCTCCGGCACACCCCGATGCCGCTTTTGCGCGCCGCGCTCCGTTTCGCATTCGCCTTCGTATTCCGCTACCGCGTCAAGGTCGTTGGCGTCCAGAACATTCCGGAATCGGGCCCGGTCATTCTCGTGGGCCCGCATTTCAGCTTTATCGACTGGGCCGTGCTGCAGATGACATCGCCCAGGCCGCTCCGCATTGCAAGCAACCGCAACACGTTCGCCGACTGGTACCAGCGCTGGTTCTCGCACGGAAAGTTCTTCATCAACATCAACCGTCGCGACCCCGCCCCCGCAATGGAGCGCATCCACGAAGCACTGAAGAAGGGCGAAGCCGTCGTCATCTTCCCCGAAGGCGAAGTTTCCAAGAAAGCGTTCATGTCGTCGTTCTCGCTCGACTATTCGAAGGCTTTCGAAGACACGAACGCCCCGGTAGTCCCGTTCTACATCCAAGGGCTGTGGGGCAGCCGCTACAGCCACGCCTCCGAAAGCGTGAACCGCCCGCAGGCATTCAACCGCGTCATCAGCGTCGGATACGGCAAGATGCTTCCGGCAAACACGCCCGAAGAGACCATCCACAAGGAACTGGAATTCCTGGGGACCGACATCTGGAACGTCGCGATGGACCATTCACAAACGATTGTCCCGCTCTGGTTCAAGGCGATGCGCAAGCGCCGTTTCCGCCCAATCCTCATTGACCCCGCAGGCAACCACGTGAACGGCTACGGCATGATCCGCCTTTGCCACTATTTCGGTCGCATCATCAAGTCCGCCACCAAGAGCGACAGGCACGTTGGCTTCATGTTGCCCACGAGCAGGGATGCCGCCCTCGGCATCATCTCGATTCTCGGCACAGGCAAGACTAGCGTGAACCTGAACTATTCCGCTCCGGTCGACACCATCCTCGGCTGCATCGACAAGGCCGACGTAAAAACGGTTGTCACGACGCACGCCTTCTTCGACAAGCTCTGCGCAAAGAACATCGCCTTCTCGCAGATTGCGGGCAAGTGCGCGATGATATACCTGGACGAAGAAGAAGCAAAGATTTCTACAGTAAGCAAGATCCTTTCGACAGCGATTATCATGGCCTGTCCGGGAGGACTCCTGCGCAGGCTCTGGTTCTCGGCAGCGAAGTTGAACGACGATGCCGTCATCCTGTTCAGTTCGGGTTCCGAAGGCACGCCCAAGGGTGTCGAGCTTACGCACAAGAACGTCATCTCGAATGCGCAGCAGGGTGACTACGTCATAAAGCTCTGCCGCACGGACGTCATGACGGCGCTGCTCCCGCTGTTCCATTCCTTCGGCTTTACGCTCACCTTCATCTTGCCGCTTTTGGACGGCGTGCCGATGGTGCTCTGCCCCGACCCGACCGACATCAAGACGCTCGCCCGCGTGTGCGCCCAGTACAAGACCACCATCATGATGGGTACGCCCACGTTCCTGCGCGCCATCGCCATCAACCGCTGGGTCCACCCGATGTGCCTTGATTCGCTGCGCTACATTATCGCCGGTGCCGAAAAGCTCCGCCCCGAAATGCGCGAAGCGTTCAAGCTCAAGTTCGGCAAGGACATTTACGAAGGTTACGGCTGCACGGAACTTACGCCGCTTACGACAATCAATGCGCCCAACGTGTTGCTCGACGACTTCCTCACAATGGAAAAATGCAGCGACCCCACAAGTATCGGGCTCCCGACCCCGGGTGCCGTATGCGCCATCATCGACCCCGAAACGAACGAATTCTTGCCGCAAGGCGCAGAGGGCATGCTTGTCGTGACCGGCCCGCAAGTGATGAAAGGTTATCTGAAAGACAAAGAAAAGACCGACAATGTCATCCTCAAAATCGATGGCCGCCGCTGGTACAAGACGGGCGACAAGTGCTCCATCACGAAGGACGGATTCGTGTTGATTCTCGGACGTTACAGCCGTTTCGCGAAACTCGGCGGAGAAATGATTTCGCTTACCGCCGTAGAACTCCGCATAGCCGAAACGAAGGTGCTCGAAGGTTCGGAATTTGCAGTGACGGCCGTTGCCGACTCGTCGAAGGGCGAACGTATCGTACTGCTGGTCAAGGGAGACCTCGATACCGAAGAAATTTCACGCAGTTTGCGCAAGTCGGGCATGCCTCCCCTGATGCTCCCCGGCTCGGTATTCTGCGTCAACGAAATTCCGAAGCTCGGTTCCGGGAAATGGGATTTCCCCGGAATGAAGAAGATGGCGACAGAACTCGAAGAGAACAAGAAAAAGACAACCTAATTTTTAAGACATGGGAATCGTAGAAATCATCATCATCGCAATTGTCGAAGCGATGGACTGTTTCGCAGTCGCCATCGCCACGGGGCTTTCCAAGTCGGGCATTCCTTACAGCCGGGCCATGCTCCAAGCGGTCAGTTTCGGCGTTTTCCAAGGCGTGATGACACTCCTCGGGTATTTTCTCGGCAGCTTTGCTGAACGCTGGTTCAACGCCATCGGGACTCCCATCGCCTGCACCATCCTCTGCATTTTAGGGGCGCGCATGATCTGGGGAGCCGTCCGCGGAGATACCGGCGAAGAAGAAGGTGAAAAAATCGCTGCGAAGAACCTCTCGATTACAAATATTCTTCTCCTTTCTGTGGCCACAAGCATCGACGCTTTTGCTGTAGGCATTTCGTTCGCCTTTGTGAATGCAAACATGGTCTTTGCCACATCGGCTATCGCGTTAGCAAGCTTTGCCATGGGAGTCATCGGTTACGAAGCTGGCCGCCATGCCGCAAAAAAATTCAAGACAAAAATCCCGGAGATTATCGCCGGGATTATTCTTATTGCAATCGGTATAAAATTGGTGGTTGCCGGTTAGGCTTCTATCCAGTCGCTGTAGCTCGCATCGCTGGGCATGCGCCAATCGGCGCGGGGCGAGAGCGAAATCGTACCGACCTTCGGGCCATCGGGAATGCAACTGCGCTTGAACTGCTGCGTAAAGAAACGACGCACGAAAACCTTGAGAGCTTTCTGCAATTCCTCTTCGGTGTATTTGCCCGCAAAGGCGTAATTTGCGAGGAACAAAAGTTTTTGCGGCGGCGCACCGTACTTTGCAAAATGGTATAGATAAAAATCGTGGATTTCGTAAGCGCCCAAGATGCTTTCGGTTTTCTGGGCAATCTGCCCGTGAGAATCGGCGGGCAAAAGTTCCGGCGAAACCGGCGTATCGAGGATATCGCGCAACACCGATGCAAGTTCTGCGGCCTTTTCTTCGTCGGCAGAGAATTTCCGGGCATGGTCCGCATACCAGTTCACGGCATGGCGCACGAGCGTTTTCGGAATATCGCAATTCACGGCATACATCGACATGTGATCGGCATTGTAAGTGCTCCAGCCGAGTGCAATTTCAGAAAGGTCGCCCGTACCAATGACGATTCCGTGTTCGCTGTTTGCAATATCCATCAAGATTTGTGTGCGTTCGCGGGCCTGTACATTCTCGTAGGTCACATCCAGTTTTTCTGGATCATGGCCGATGTCGGTAAAGTGTTGCAAGCAAGCCTTACGGATGTCGACGGTCCTGAGTTCTACGCCCAAAAGTTTCGCAAGGGAGGCCGCATTGTCATGAGTGCGTTTCGTCGTGCCAAATCCGGGCATCGTCAGTGCGAGAATTTGATTGGCGGGGCGCTTTAAAAGCTTGAACGTTTCTGCAACGACGAGCAATGCAAGCGTTGAATCGAGACCGCCCGAAAGCCCGATGACAGCGCGGGCAGAAAGCGACTCTTCGAGTCGCTTTGCAAGTCCTGCGCACTGGATATTGAATATCTCGGTGCAGGACTTGTCGCGAGTTTCGATAGATGCAGGCACAAACGGCGTCGGCGACACAAAACGGTACTTGAGGGAATCCGTCGAACGAATCCCCTCGAAACTCGCCGCCCGCGCATACACACTCCGGCCATCGAAATCCTGGAACGAGCCTTCGCTCAAGCGCAGCATGTTCATGCGTTCCACATCCACATCGGCGTAGATGATTGCGGATTCACGGCAGAACGGCTTGTTTTCGGCAATCATCGTCCCGTTCTCGGCAATCATCAGGTGCCCGCTAAAGACCATGTCTGTCGTGGATTCATAGACACCGGCAGAAGCGTAAACGTAAGCGGCCATGCAACGCGCCGACTGGCTCATCACCAAGTTACGGCGGTAATCGCGTTTGCCCACCAGCGCATCGCTTGCAGACAAATTCACAATCACGTTCGCTCCCGCCAAGGCCAGTTCTCCGCTCGGAGGGACTGCCGTCCACAAATCTTCGCAGAGTTCTACGCCCACGCGGATTTCGGAACCATTCCCCTTTACCGTAAAGAAGTTCGTCACCGGCACATAGCCAAAGCAATCCAGATGGCAACGGAGCGCACTGCCGCCTACTCCCCCACGCAGCAAGTCGCGGCCACTCGAGAAATGGCGCTTTTCGTAGAACTCGCGCTGGTTCGGCAAGTGGATCTTGGGCGTTACTGCAACGAGTTTACCCTTCTGCAAGAAGGCGCCGCAGTTGTAAAGGCCACCGAACATGCGGAGCGGGAGCCCCACCGCGATTACGACATCGCTATCGGCAAAGGCATTGGCAATTTTCTGCAAAGCTTCCAGACTCTTCTGGAGCAGCAGTTCCTGGTGGAAAAGGTCACTACAAGTGTAACCCGTGATGCATAGTTCCGGGAACACCACAAAACAGGCACTATTCTTGACAGCCTCGGTGGCGCATCGGATAATTTCGTCCGTATTATAGGCGATATTGGCGATTTTTAACGTCGGGCAAACCGACGCAAAGCGATAAAAACCAAACACTAGTGGCCTGACTTGATTCCGAGCTTGTTCATGCGGTAGTTCATCATGCGCGGGGACACGCCCAAATCGCGGCCTGCGGCAGAAAGGTTACCGTTATTGCGTTTGATGGCTTCGGTGATGATTTCACGTTCGTAATTGTTCAACATCACCTCAAGCGGAGCCACCTTCGTATTGTGCGAACCCGCCTGGCCCGTACTCAAGCTAGTCTGCAACGACGGAGGCAAGTTATAACTGTGAACACAGTCGTCGGTTGCCGTGAGCACCGCACGTTCCATGCAGTTTTCAAGTTCGCGCACGTTGCCCGGCCAATGGTAGCTCATGAGCAAGTTGATGGCCGTCGTCGAAAGGCGTTGCACCTTCTTGTTGTAACGCAAATTCATCTTTTCGATGAAGTGTTCCGCAAGCAAGATGATGTCGGATTTGCGCTTCGCCAAGTCGGGCATGGCAATCGGGAAAATGTTCAAGCGGTAGAAAAGGTCTTCGCGGAACTTGCCCTGCGCAATCAATTCTTCCAAGTTGCGGCTTGTGGCCGCCAAAAAACGCACGTCGGAATGCAATTCCTCGTTGCTGCCCACGCGACTGAAAGTGCGTTCTTGCAAGAAGCGCAACAACTTGACCTGCGTTTGCATCGTCAGGTCGCCAATTTCGTCGAGGAAGAGCGTGCCCCCGTTGGCCGCTTCGGCACGGCCGATACGGCGGTTCACCGCACCCGTAAAGGCGCCCTTCTCATGGCCGAAAAGCTCGCTTTCCACCAAGTTTTCGGGGAGAGCCGCACAGTTGAGCGTAATGAACGGCTTGTCCTTCCTTGCCGACAAATTCACAATGGCGCGGGCAATCATCTCTTTACCCGTACCGCTACCGCCGCGAATGAGGACGGTCGCATCGCTCGGGGCCACCTGGCGCACCTGTTCGTAAACAATCTGCATCTCGCGGCAGTTGCCCACAAGTTCGCCCGGGTTGTTCGAAAGCATATCGCGGAGTTTGCGGTTCTCTTCGAGCATAGCCTCGCGTTCGTTATGCAGTTCAATACATTCGTTCGCTGCATCGCCCGTGATATTGGCGATGATTTCGAGCAAGGCGACATCGCGGTCCAAATCCGTCGTCCCGTCTACGGGGCGGTCAATCGAGAGCGTACCGATCACCTGGCCGTCGTGAATCAACGGCACACAAATAAAAGCGACTTGAGATTCGTAATGGCGGCTCCCCGTGCGGTTCAGGAACCTGGAATCTTTGCGCAAATCAGGAATCACATGGCTAATGCCACGTTCGGCCACATGCCCCGTAATGCCTTCGCCCATGCGATAGGAACCACGCTGTTTTTCAGATTCGTCAAGCCCGCGTGACGCCTCGATTTTAAGAGTATCGCCAAAGAGCAGCGCAAAAGTGCCGCGCAACATGCCAAGTTCGGATTCCAGAATGCCCAATACGTTTTCAAGCAATTTCTCCACATTACGTTCGTGGATAATCGCGACGCTGATTTTCTGGACCACCGAAATTTCGGATCTTACAGGAGAAGGCATGGACATAAGATAGTAAATAGGAGATAGGGGTTGGGATTTAGGGGTTAGGATCTAAAGGTTAGAATCTAGGGGCTAGGATCTAGGGGCTAGGATCTAGGGGCTAGGATCTAGAGGCTAGAATCTAGGGACTAGGGGTTAGGGAGAAATTTCACGGCTCCGCCGTCTGTTACTAACGCACGAAGTGCGTGAATCTTATTCACTAGCCTCAAGTCTCTATTCTCTAGCCTCTTTTTACAATTTCTCCTTGATTCGCTGGAGTGCATTTTTCGTGCGTTCATAGTCACCGAAGGCGGTCAGGCGGAAATATCCTTCGCCACAGGGGCCAAATCCACTGCCCGGGGTGCCCACCACCTCGCACGTGGAGAGCAAGCGGTCGAAGAAGTCGAAGGACTTTTCGCCATCAGCGATTTTCCACCAGATGTACGGGGCATGTTCGCCGCCGAACACCGTGTAGCCCGCAGCCGTGAGTTCCTGGCGAATGACTTTCGCGGTGCGCATGTAACCGGCAATGACGTCCTTGGTTTGCTGCCAACCGATCGGAGAATAAATCGCTTCGGCGGCTCGCTGCGTCACGTAGTTCACGCCATTGAACTTGGTACACTGGCGGCGGTTCCACATGGCATGGAGCTTCGAAAGTTCGTGCGGGATGACCGTATAGGCGCAGCGCACGCCTGTGAAGCCGGCCGTCTTGCTGAAGCTGCGGAATTCGATGGCGCAAGTACGCGCTCCCGGAATCTCGAAAATGGAATGCGGCAGCGTTTCGTCCTGGATATAGCAGTTGTAGGCGCCGTCAAACAGAATCAACGCACCCGTCTCGTTCGCAAAGTCGACAAATTTCTGTAAAGTCTCGCGACTGAGAACCGTACCCGTCGGGTTGTTCGGGCTGCACAGGTAAATGAGCTGCACCGGATTCTTGGGCAAGTCCGGCTGGAAATTGTTCTCGGCAGTTGAAGCAAGGTAGGTCACCTCGGAGAAATGGCCGTCGGCCTGGAGCGTTCCGGTACGGCCTGCCATCACGTTGGAATCCAAATAGACCGGATAAACCGGGTCCGGAATGGCAATCTTTACATTTTCTGAAAAGAGCTCCTGGATGTTGGCCACATCGCACTTGGAACCATCACTCACGAAGATGTCGTTCGGGTCCATTTCGATACCGCGGGCGGTATATTCCCCACGGACGATGGCCTCGCGCAAAAAGTCATAGCCCTGTTCGGGGCCATAGCCGCGGAAGGTGTCCTTGACGGCCATCTCGTCGACAGCCTTGTGCATGGCGCTGATGACTTCGGGGATAAGCGGAGTCGTCACGTCACCGATACCCAGGCGGATGATGTCGGCCTCGGGATGCACGCCCTGGTATTCCTTGATTTTATGGGCGATGGTGGAGAAAAGGTAGCTGCCAGGCAGGCGGTCGTAGAAGGAGTTGATGTAGGATTCGTTCATAAGTTAGGGGATAGGATCTAGAGACTAGAATCTAGGGGGTTAATGGTTGGTGGTTAGGGGTTAGGGGTTAGAATCTAGGGGCTAGGATCTAGGGGATAGGATCTAGGGAGAAATATCACGGCTTCGCCGTCTTTTATTGACGCACAAAGTGCGTGATTCTTATTCTCTAGTCTCCCACCTAAAGGTGGCCATGCCCACATAAGTGCTAAAGCACTAAGTGGTCAAAGGTAGCCTCTATTCTCTAGCCTCTCATTACAATTTCTCCTTTGAAAACTTCTTGTGCGGGGCCGGTCATGAGGACGGGGCCGTCTTCTTCGTGCTTGATGTGGAGCGTTCCTCCGTCCAGTACGATGTCGGCCTCGGCGCCCACGCGGCCCGTGCGCTGGGCCGCAACGAGGGTTGCGCAGCTACCAGTGCCGCAGGCCATGGTGACGCCGCAACCCCGTTCCCAGACCCGCATGCGGATCTGGGTGGGCGCCACCACCTGCGCAAATTCAATATTGCACCTGTCGGGGAACTGCTTGTCGACCTCCAGGATGCTCCCCCACTTTTCCAGCTGGATCTTCTCGATGTCGTCGACGAAGATGACCGCATGCGGGTTGCCCATCGAGACCGTCTCGGCGGTAAAGTCGTAGCTGTCGGCGGTGAGCTTGATGGAGCCCAAGAAATTCCTCGGTTCTCCCATGTTGACGCACACGCGCCCATCGTCCAAAAGTGCAGGCTTCACCAGCCCGCTCTTGGTGTGCAAGTGAAATTCTTTTGTATCGCTTGATTTCGCAAGCCCGCGGCTGACAATGAACTTGGCTACGCAGCGAGTCGCATTCCCGCACATGGCCGCTTCTGAACCATCCGCATTGAAGATGCGCATCTCGAAATCGATGCCGTTCGCAACCGTCTTAGACGCGGGACCCACACCAGCCTTGTCAATGACTAAGCAGCCCTCGCCATCCATCGGAGTCACGATGACGACTCCATCGGCGCCGATGCCGAAACGGCGGTCACAGAGCCGAATGACGTTTTCTGTAAAACCTTTGCCGAAATCAGGAGTTTGCCCCGGTTCCAGGAGCACGAAATCGTTACCTAACCCGGTCCATTTTGAAAATTTCATAGGCATTTTTTCTCGCTACGCTTAATTTTGTTAGGCAATTAGCAAAGAACATGCCAACTTTACAAAAAATGTTAAACCAGCTAAATAGCGCTAAAAACGGCCATTTTGTAAAAATAGAGGCCGCTATCATTTACAATTTATGTAAAACAATATCCTTTCTTTTACATAAACTGTAAAACAAATCACCCTGGACATGGACCTTTATAACAAATCGATTTCCGTAAATTGGAAAAGCAGTATTTACAAGAATCCGCTTTTACAAACCTTTACTAAAGTCAAGCGTTTTCAACAACGAATCGAGCCGCCGGGTCAACTTGTTCGCTCCGGCCTTGCTTAAATGGTCCCGGTTGGCGGCCTCCTTGTCGGAATAGTCATGCGCCCCCATCTTGTTCTCGTCCATCAGATGGAAATAGGGGTTTACCAGCGCAAGGGAATCAAATCTTTGAATTATCGTTTCGGCCACGGAACGCTGAATTCCATACAGACCGAAACTCCCCGTCTTGCGGTATTGCGGAGACTGCGGGAATATAATCCCGATAAAGTGAATTTGTCTCTGCGCGCATTCATCTGCCAGGCGGATGATATCGTCTATCGCCGTATTGATATAAGCCATGCGCTCCGGGGTAACCATGGAATCCCCCAGCACCTCGACGCCGTCCTTTTTCCAGGACCCGGACGCAACGAGCGCCGCTCCACTCTTGGAGAACAAGTTCCTTATCTCGGCACTCGGGGCATAGGAGTATTCCACCCTCTCCGGCAAGTCGGGAGGGATACCGGTCTTCCAGAAATCATGATTTCTATCGTAGGTATAGCCGGGATAGATGATTACATTGTCCAAGTTATTCACTTCCGGGCGCCAATTATCAAAATCCAACGACAAAGCCATCGCCTTCAAATTACCCGAATGGTTCATCCCGTAATTCCTGGCAAAATACAGTTCGCGGTTCACGTCAACGCCCATGACACCCAAGTTAAGCATGTTCCATTCAGGGCTGACATCGGGATCCACACCCTGTTCCACGCGGGAACTTCCATAGACGATCACCTGCGACGTACCGATGTACTTCCAGAAGATTTCCATTTTCAGCCTGTATATCTCCCCCTCCCTAGAATAGAACGGAAGCAGATAGACTCCGGCACTGTCCAAGGACATCAGCGACGGGTCCGGAAGCGATACCGGACGAACCCACAAGTTGGGGTGCCAAAGTTCATCGCCATCGACAAGTTCCGTCAGATGGCCGTCCGCAAGGCTGACCAGCACCAGCTTCTCATGCGCTCCATCGGCATTGACCAAGGATGCAGCCACAAGACCCGAAGACGTGATTGAGGAATGAGGGATGTACGTCCACTCGGTATGGTCAAAGGAAAAGCCTATCGGAGCCGGAAGCATTTGTATGATATTCCCCGAGGCGTCGGCCACAAGGAGCTGCTCATGCGACCCGTAGCGATGCCCCACGATTCCCTGCCCCGTTTTCCCGCCAAAGTCAAGGAAGAGCGTGCGCTTTGTCCCGTCCTTGGAAAGGCTCACGTTGCAAGCCTGCTCCCCATTGTACCACACGAAATCGGCAGCCGCCTCCGCTCCGACCACATGCGCCCGGAGAAGCTGAGAACCCGTCACGGCAAGCAGGCCGTCCTCGCTCACCCCGCCATGGAAATTTCCGTCGTAAAGCTTGACCGGGATCCCGAACTGACCGTTCGTGAACGGGACCTGCCACGTACTGCGGGCCAGGAACTCAGCGTCATTCCTGTTGTTTCCGGCATCGGTCACGTAGACGATTACAGTATCGCCTTCCGGAGTGACCCTCCAGCGCGGGATAGCCGCCGACTCGACGTTCAACTTGACAAGGTTGCTCCCGGATGCGCTCAGGTTGCGGACGTACAGTTCGGACTTTCCTCCAACGCCCTCCGGCCGAGTACAAAAGGCGACCTTTTTCCCGTCGGGCGAAATTTCAGGATGGTAGGAGTCGATGGTATCGAGGATTTCAACGACTTCCACTTTAGACCCATCAAAATAGTCGATAAAGGCCAAATTTCCCGTCAGGTCATTCCGGAATACGAGCTTCACCTCGTAAGCGCCAGTAAGATTCTGTACCGCGAACGAATTCGCGATCACGGAAACATTCTTCGTGCTGTTTTTCTCATTCTTGTTCATCCGGACTGCATTCGGAATGGCTCCAAGAGCAAGGCGGAACCCCACATAGTCCGCACGCGTCGACGAAGTCACCGTATAGACATCGCCACGGCTGTACAAGGACATGGACTCAGCCGCATTGCGGAAACTGCCCCCCTTCAGGACTCTCTCGGCAAGGCCGCCCCCGTCAGACCCGCCGACATAGTTCACGAGCACCGTATCGCAGAAAGACCCGAGCCAATCGTTCGTCCACTCCATGACATTCCCGGCCATATCGCACAGGGACATCGACGGGATCTCTCCGGCAACATCTTGCGCCGTGCAGACGTTGTGCACACCGTATTCCGAATTGCCAGAATTCCACCCCTTGCCGGAATCCCAATTATTCTGGGCGGCGAACACCCATTCCGCCTCGGTCGGCAAGCGGTATCCCACCACCTCCGGGCGAAACGCCAGTTTTTCCAGGCCAACGCAATGTCCACCATTATCGTAGACGGCCCCCTTGTAGGTATAAGCCGTGTCGAAACCTTCCAGGCGGCTCCGGGCATTGGCAAACAAGACCACGTCATAATAGGTCACATTGTTGGCAGGGATCGAGTCGTTTTCGCAAGGCAGCCTGGCAATCCGGCCATTTCCAACATCCATGAAATCGACAAACGAGTTGTATTCCCCGCAGGTCACCTCGTGCCGGCCCATCGAAAAATCGTACGAGAAACCAACGCTCATTTGAGGCTGTTCCGATTTCTTCGCCGCAGGCAGATTCGTCCCCAGCACGACCACCGCGCCATTCGACGCCATTTTTACCATCTCCGAACGCAGCACGTTCACGGCCTCGACCGCCGAAGAAGAAGGCTGGCCCCATTCAATAGAGGACGAAGAAAAAACAAAATCCAGGCTGGATGAACTTGATTCGACGAATTCCACGGGAACAGCCGTGCCGCTCTCATCCTCGGAAGAACAAGAAGCTATCGCCATAGCGATCAGCAATATGAAAAGGCGACCTACCATCTACCCCCGGCTGGGCCCCAAAACTTTTGAAATATATTTTTTTTACAATATAGTGTAAATAGGGGGATTAGGCAAGTCTCGGTTTACCTGTCCATCCGAGTTTTTCGCGGAGAGCACCCACGAATCCCGTATGGCGCATGCGGATGAACGTCGTCACAGAGGCACTCTCGCTCAAAGTCACATGTTCACCTTGTTTCATCTCGACAAAGCTACGCCCATCAAAGACGAGGTCCAGCGAGCCGTCTACGGCCGACTTGATTTGCATCTTCTTATCGGTCAGCGAAAGCACGAGGGGGCGCACCGAAAGACTGCTCGGGGCAACAGGGGTCAGCACCACGGCAGGAGTATTCGGATGGATAATCGGTCCGCCCGCAGCCAGATTATAGGCCGTCGAGCCGGTCGGAGTCGAAATCAGCAGGGAATCGGCCCAGTACTCGGTAAGTTGGGTGCCGTTGTAAGCCACGTTCACGTTCACCATGCGTTCGGGCATGTGCGGGCGGATGTGGAGTTCGTTCAAAACCGTCTGCCGGGCAATGCACTTCTTGCCGCGATAGACAGCGACATCGATCATCATGCGTTCGCGGGTCGAAAAATCCCCGGCCAGCAAATCGTCAAGCGTTTTCGTGAGGCCTTCCACGCGGGATTCAGCCAAGAACCCGACGCGACCTACGTTCACGCCGAGAATGGGCGTATTGTGGCCGAGCGCGATATGCGCCGCCGAAAGCACCGTGCCGTCGCCGCCAATGGCAAGGAGCATGTCCATCTTGTGGAGCTCGGCCTGCTTGACCGCGACAATCGGCTTCTTGATGAGGGCCCCAAGCGTATTGATGGCGCAGAATTTTATTTCAGGATGCTCCTTCGCCCAGGCACAAACCTGTTCCAGAGCAAGGACAAGATCCGCACTCTTGTCTTTGAATCCGACAATGCCTATCCTTTTGAACGGAGTTTTCATGCGCCCTCCTTTTCAGAATTTTCCTGGACCAGCACACTCTTGAGTTTGTCGACAATTCCCGGGAAGCACTGTTCCACAACCTCGACATGACCGACAGGTTCATCGTTCTGGATAGCCAGCGAAAGCACCGTAAGCGCGAGGCCGACCTGCGGCCACTCGCCGCCATCGAAATCGCTACCGTTGACGATATTTTCCATGCCGCGAATGACAATGCCGTCGTCGTAAACACCAACTTCGACGCCTGTCTTGCGCAGGTTCTCGGCCAAGAACTCGTTTACCGGCCGGATTTGCTCGCGCACTTCCTTGGGCAAACGGAGAATCGTCTCGCCACCCGCAAAACAGGCCGCCACCGAGAGCAACGCGTACTCCTCAAGCGATGTCGAAATAATTTCTTCGGAAAAGCGGCGGCCTTGCAAGCGTTTGCCTGCAGCGAGCGGGCGGATTTCCAAATCCCCGAACACGTCACCGAACTTTTCGCGGCGAGAGACCGTCTCGATATTGGCTCCCATGCGCTTGAGGCAACCGAACGCCCCTGCACGTCCGCCGTTCAGGTCGACATTCTTGACCTTCACGACCGTATCTTTATGGACGCCGCCGACCGTCACGAGCAAGGCAATCGCAAATGCTTCTGTCGAATCGCCGGGAATGTAATAATCGCGGGCGGTAATCACCTTCGTCTCCGAAAGTTCCGTTGCCTGAGTGCGTTCAATCTTTTTCCCTTGGGCCATCATCAAACGGCGTTCAAATTCGCTCAGCTGTTCCATGCCACGGCCTTCGTACTTGAGCGCTACGCCGAAGTACTGGAGCATACGTGTCAACTGGTCGCGCACCACGGAAGCTTCTTCGAATGCGAGGTATTCGCTACGGACAAGCGTGCGCAAAAGCAGGCGGTTTCGCATGATGTAAGGAACGTTGCCCAAAGAATCCTTGCGGATAGGCGGTTCCGCCATGTCGAAACAAAAGGCGAACCTGGCCGGTTCGTCGGCCTGCACATTCACCTTGAAATATTTCAGGAGCAAAGCCTTGGCGGCATTCACGGACGCAATGCCCGCTTCGTCACCATCGGCAGCGAAAGTATAAACCGTATCGCAGGACTTGCTTGCAAGCGTCCACAGAAGCACGCTTTCGTATTCCGGGAAATCAATCGGGAGCAGCGTCGGCACGGAATACTGGAACCCCTTTCCCGACACAACCAATTGGTGCCCCTGCTGTTCGTACTCGAGACCGAATTCCTTCAATGTAGCGGCAAAGCGCTCGGCACCCGTTGCCCAGGCGAAATCCTCGAAGACGGTGCGCCCATTCACGAGCAGCGCCATGAGGAGAGCTAGTTTTGTGCGTTCGCGGTCCGGGTTAATCAACAAATCCATTTCAAACAATCTCTTTACAAATAAATTGAAAACTAACGTTCCTTGACTTCGTACTCGAGGTAGCGGAGCACGTTAACGGCACGGGCAGCCTCTTCGGGAGTCTTGAACGCGAGCAACAAAGTCCCAGCCACATTTTCGCGCACCTTCATCAGTTCGATGTCGCGGATATTCAAACCTTCTTGGGCGAGCGGCTGCATTACGCTGAGGAGCGCACCCGGCTTGTCCTTGAGCTGCACGGTAATTTCGGAAAAAGACGCGGCGGCGTTCCTGCCCGGGACAAACAAGCTCGCCCTCCCGTCGTTGCCGGCCTTGAAAATACGGGCCAACGCCTCAGAATGGTCGTTCTCGCCCTCGGCAAGCGGCTTTGCGCCGTCCACCACAGCAAGCGAATTCATCGCCTCGATAGTCTTGTCCAAGCCTTCGCGGACTTCGCGCAGGGCAAGCACGGTCTCATCGCGGTTCGTGACAGCAATGTCGTGCCACATTCCCCAACCGCTCGCGGCAATGCGGGTCATGTCGCGGAAGGCACGCCCCGCATAGTGCTGGTAATTATGCTTAAGCAGGCGCTCCGGCAGCCCCGCAGCAAGCGTAGAACTCAGCATCTGCGGCATGTGGCTTACCCAGGCCATGGTCCGGTCGTGATGTTCCGGAGGGAACACGACCGCGTTGGCTCCCAAAAAGCGCACCAACTCCAAGAGCGGAGCATAAACCGATTCGTCCGTCCCTTCTGGCGGGCAGACGAACCAATAAGCATTCTCGTAAATCGCCGGGTCACTGAACTCGCAAGTCCTCTTCTCGGAACCGGCCATCGGGTGGCTACCCACAAAGCGGAATGGCCGCGGGAGCCTTGCACCGGCCTTGCAAATCTGTACCTTGGTGCTGCCAATGTCGCTCACCAGGCACGGCTTCGCGCTCTCGTTACCGGCCCACGAAACATGGCCCAGCGCATCAAGCGTCTTGAGGATATGGAGAATCGGAGCACAGAGCAAAATCAGGTCGCAATCCTTGGCCCACTCCTCTACCTGGCCGTATTCGAAACATTCGTCCACCAAGCCGAGATCCTGGGCGCACTTCAAAGTCGAAGGAGAACTCACCGCACGAATCTTCGTGGGCAAACCGGCCTGCTTGATAGCCGATGCGATGGAACCGGCCAACAGGCCGAAACCGACCAGGGCAATGCGCCCCGACGAAAGCCGAGTAGCAAGACCTTCTGCCATCTATTCCTCCACCTTGCGGGTTTCTTCCATGATGACTCCGAAAATTCTCTTTATCGAGTCCGGAGTGAGCGGAGCACCCGACTCATGAGCCAGGCGGGCCTTTTCTGCCACAGCATCCAATACGCCCTGTTCCCTCGAAGCATCGAAAACCGGGAGCCCCTGCCGCTTTTTTATTTTACCAATCTCTTCGGCATAGGACGCCCGCTTGTTCAGGAGGGCAATCAGTTCGTCGGTCAACCCGTCAATCTTCGCGCGCCAGTCATTAATATCCATACCCCCGAATGTAGAAAAAAACAGAAAATGCTTTTATAAAGCATAAGGAAAATTTTTTAAAATGCGGGAGGGGACCGTGCGGCCTTCGCTAAAGTGAGCAAGTGAGCGTCGCAGCGGCAAGCAAAACAGCCTAGCTTAACCTTATACATCGTGAGATATCTGATTAGGTATAATGATAACGGGATAGCGTCTTGAGAATGGAGCGTCGGCCACAACCTTTTAAGGTGAGCGCCGCAGCCATACTTGTATGGCTATGGCCGAACCGTAAGGTTGGCGTTTGCGCCAGGAAGGGGAGGGTGCAGGGAGGGGACCGTGCGGCCTTCGCAACTCCGAGCTGGGTCCCCTCCCGCATAATCTTCATAATTACACATTAGAAAAAATAGCCCTGAATACTCAATACCCACCCACGTTCTCTCAAAACAAACAAATCAAGCCCTCGCAAAAAAGTTAAATTTCCTCGCAAAAAAGTTAAATTTCCTCGCATGAAAAAGTCAGTACCTATTACACTGCTCACCGGTTACCTCGGAGCCGGTAAAACCACCCTCCTCAATTTCGTCCTCAACAACCAGCAAGGCTACCACGTCGCCGTCATCGTGAACGATATCGGCGAAGTGAACATCGACCAGACGCTCATCGAAAAGGGCGGAAACATCACCAAGGAAGATTCCGGCAAGGTCGTCCCGCTCTCCAACGGCTGCATCTGCTGTTCCCTCAAGACCGACCTCCTGGAACAGATTGCCGAACTCCTCGAAATGAACAAGTTCGACTACATCCTCATCGAAGCGAGCGGCATCTGCGAGCCCATCCCTATCGCCCAGACCATCTGCATGGCCGGAAGCCAGCTGCGGAGCCGCGACGGGCGCCCCCTCCCCTGCCACCTGGACAACATCGTCTCCGTGGTGGACGTCGCCCGCCTCGCCGACGAATTCGCCGGCGGCCAGAAACTCCTGGACAAGGACCTCGAAGAAGAAGACATCGCGAACCTCCTCATCCAGCAAATCGAATTCTGCAACACCATCGTGATGAACAAGGTCGATAGTTTGTCCAAAACCGACCTCGAACACGTGAAGGCCGTGGTGCGCGCATTGCAGCCCGAAGCCAAGATGATCGAGACGAACTACGGCAAGGTCGAGATGAAGGATATCCTCGACACCAAGCAGTTCGACTTCGAAAAGGTCGGGAATTCTGCCGCCTGGGCCAAGGAACTCATGAAGGAAACGGCTCCCGAAGACATCGATGACGACGACGATGACCACGACGAGCACGAGCATCACCATCATCATGACCACGACGACCCTTCGACAAGCTCAGGGACCGAAGGACATCATCATCACCATGACCATGATCACGAGGACCACAGCCATTGCGACCATGAACACGGCGTGTGCCACTGCGGCCACCACCACGACAAGGACCATCCGCATGGCGACGAATATGGCATCAGCACGTTCGTTTACGAACGCCGCCGCCCGCTCATCCGCGAACGTTTCGAAGTTTTGCTGGACGACTACCCCACAAGCATCATACGCACCAAAGGACTTGTGTGGTTCGAAGACGACCGCGACAACAGTTTCTTGTTCGAACAGGCCGGCAAGCAGGCTTCTGCCCAGAATTTCGGCCCCTGGTTCGCTTCCGAAAACGAAGAAATGCAAAAGCGCATTCTCCGCGAAAACCCGGACCTCGTAAAAGTGTGGGACGATAAGTACGGCGACCGCATCATCCGCCTCGTATTCATCGGCCAGCACATGGACAAGAAGAAGATTATCGCCGCGATGGATTCCTGCCTCGGCGAATAATTTTCGAAAAAACTTCAAAAACTACATCGACGCGCCCCGACCCAGTCGGGGCGTTGTTGCATATACGCCCCAAGTGTTGCATATAGAAAATATTTTCACAGACAAGGCTAAAAAATTGTGATTTTTCTCAAATTTCTAAATTTTTGTTGCATAAACATATTGACTTTTTGAAAATATCTATGTACATTTTTGAATGATGAAACCGATTATTGAATATTCTGATTTTCGCCAGTTCATGCTGGACTACTACGAGGACCGCAAGCATCGCTCCGCGTTCTCGTGGCGTGAATTCTCGAAAATAGCGGGGTTCTCCTCGTCGTCGTACATGAAGGTGGTCTGCGAAGGCAAAAGCAAGCTGAGCCGCATCGGGGTGGAACGCACGGGCAGCGCCATGGGTCTCGTGGGCTTCGAAATGGAATATTTCCGCGCCATGGTCGAATTTGGCCAGGCCCCCACCGAAGAAAAGAAGAAGGCCGCCTACGAACGCATGCTTTCCATCGCCAAGGTCCACAAGGTGCGCGTGATGGAAGGAGACCTGTTCGAATTCTATGATTCCTGGCAAAACCCGGTGGTGCGCGAACTCGCCCCGCTGATGCCGGGAGCCACCCCCGGTGAAATCGCCAAGCAATGCTACCCCGACATTTCGGCAGCCGAGGTACAGCAAAGCCTGAATTTCCTTACGAAAGCAGGGCTCCTGAAAAAATCCGGCAACAACGCCTTTGTGTTGGCCGAAACATCCATCAAGGGAACACCCGATGCCACGCGCCTTGCGCTCCGCGGAATGCACCGGATGATGTCCAAGCTCGCGACCCCCGCAATCGACCTCCCTGTGAACGAGCGCAACTTCAGCGGAGTCACGATGGGCCTTTCTCGCGAATCCTACAACAAAATCGAGACCGTTCTGGACGAATGCCGCCAAAAAATCATCTCCATCGCCGCCGAAGACAAGAACATCGAGCAAGTTTACCGCTTAAATTTACAACTGTTCCCGCTGACCAAAAACGTAAAGGAGTGCGAAAATGAAAATGCTTAAGTCTTCCGTTCCTTTCGCTTTTGCAATCATGGTTGCGGCCTGTTTTTACACGGGCTGTTCCGACACCTCGAGCCTTGCAGGCACGGCCGAAGAGCCGAACGAACTCGCCAAAAACGACATCGATCTGAGATCGTCCAGTTCCAGCGAATCCAGTTCGTCTGTTCCAGAATCGTCGTCTTCCATCAAGACTCCAGCTTCCAGCGCAACTTCTTCGGACGCGAAATCCAGCAGTTCCGTAATCCCGTCCAGTTCTTCGATTTCCTCCAGCAGTTCCAAACCAGAACCGCAATCAAGTTCATCGAAAGATCCTGACGATTTCGCATTCAATTCCAGCGCATCGGAAGATCCTCAAAAGACCCCCGCCATGGACACCACCTCGCTTGAATACTACATCGCCCAATTCGGATTAGTGGACCCGGAACTGAACAACAGCGTTCTTGCGAGCCGAATCGCCTACGAGAAATCAGTCCCGCCCCCACAAGGCAATGATTCGAACACGCAGAGCACTCCTCCGACCGCCCAGACGACAGAATTCGACGTCCCGTGGCCAGCCGTATTCGTCAAGCAGAACATATACGCCTTGGAGTATTACTTCCCCGCCTTCGCCAAGGAAAATGCCGCTTTAATAGATTCCATCGCAAAAGGCACCGCAAGCGACAGCTGCAAACTCTACATGCAGAACACATGGGGCAATTCGCATTCTATCGGGCATTTCCTTGGGGCTGTTACCCGCGATACCGTCATTGTGTACGACATCGCCGCAGGCAACTGCACCGAAACAACACAGGACAAGAGAATCCGGTTCCTGTTCCGCTACTGCGGCGAATTCAAGTCCCATCCTGAAATCGTACACATCACTCTCGACGCCCATATTCCCGAAGACAAATGCCCGGTCCAGAAACAGGATGCGGAATGGTATAACGAAAGATAACGAGGAGAAACAACATGAAATCCGTTTTCGCTATCCTTAGCCTTTCAACCCTTGTCTTTTTTGCAGCCTGCGACAGCGATTGCTCCTGCGAACCGGTCAACGCCTCTTGCCAGGAGGGGGCATCCAACAATATACCCGAAGCAAAATCGTCTAGCGACTTTACGCCTGTCGATACAGTCCCTTCGTCTTCGTCCGTGATTGAAAGCTCTTCTGCCGGAATAGAGAGCAGTTCCTCGACACTGCCCGAAAGTTCCTCCGACGACACCAAAAGTTCTTCTTCGCTGGTCAGAAGTTCCTCATCCATCAACGAGTCCAGTTCCGCTTCGGTAAGTTCAAGTTCTGCAGGATTCTTGGAAAAATGTATGGATTTCTCAAGCATGTGCAGAAATTGCGAAGGGCCATTTTGCCCACTCCCCTATAGGCCCTGCAACGAATGCCGTGAAGAAGGAATGATGGCAGAAGACTGTGTGACTGGTGGCGTGTACAAGTGTGAAAACGAGTCCTGGTATCTGACACAAGAAACCCAGTGCATGAATGTCGCACAGATTCCATGCAAGAACGATTCCACGAAATGCGGACGCAAGATTTGCAACTCGAACGCCCCCTGGACAATGACAGACTGCGAAAGCGGCGACGAGTACGTGTGCGCCGGATCCTACTGGACGCTCATGAAAAAAACGGAATCCTGTACCGTTATTATCGGTGCCGGGGATAGATATGA
Organism: uncultured Fibrobacter sp.; assembly: GCF_947305105.1. NCBI lineage: Bacteria > Pseudomonadati > Fibrobacterota > Fibrobacteria > Fibrobacterales > Fibrobacteraceae > Fibrobacter > uncultured Fibrobacter sp. The sequence goes on from NZ_CAMZCS010000025.1 coordinate 31,394, forward strand.
ATCCATTCGCTGTAATAGAAGTGAAGCGGGAACAAGAACCATCGATTGCGCAAGAAACATCGAATACGAATGCCAGCTCGGAGGGTATTGGCAAGAAATCAACCCCACCATAGGAGATACTTGCCTGGTCGAAGGCAGCATCGTGGAAGGTTACATAGAAAAATCCGACAGCACGAGAGACTTTACAATATTCATGTGCTACGAAGGCAAATGGGAAAAATACCGTGGCAGTTTCCAATCATTCAGTTGTGTAGACGTATCCATCGTCCGTACGCCATGCGACGTAAACGATGCGGCGAACGAATGGATACACCAAGGCGACTGCGATTACCAATGCCGCAATGGCGTGTACGAGTTTGTGCCAAAATTGGCCGACGAATAAAAGAGTAAAAAAAGGAGTTCCACAATGAAAAACAAAATGCTTTTATCGCGGTTCGGAGCCGCGACATTAATTGCTGCGTTCGGATTGGTCGCTTGTGGCGACGACAGTTCCAGCGGGCCGATTGTTTCCAATGAAATAAATACTTCGGAGACCACTCCTGCATCGTCCGAAACGATACACTCTTCCGATTCGAAAACGACGAGTTCCGAAAGCACACAACCGGCTTCATCTGGGAATGAGCAACCGGCATCCAGTGGCACCGTTAACGAAAATTCTAGCTCCGCTGGAGTGCAATGCGATGCCTTGGCACCGGAATGTGGCTATACGCTCGAAGAACTATGCGCAATGGGCCATACGAGCTATTGCACGGGGAGTTCCTCTTCGACAGCGAATTCAAGTTCGTCGCGATCCAAAGAACAGTGCGTGCCTATGCCGCACCTTGGAGATGCCGAAGGAATCGCCTACCAGATTCCGATATGCACCCCAGAACAAGAAGGCACGACACAGCCCGACTGCGAAACCGACGATGTGTATGTTTGCCTAGATAGCCGCTGGACCAATATCCAGACCGAAACCTGTCGCCACATTACCGACGTTGGCGACACGAAAAAGCCGCACCCCTGCGAAACCGCATTCGACGTCGCGATGGATTGCACCAAGAACTTCTACATGATGTGCGCAGGCGGAATCTGGCTCAATGCGACGGGATGCGATACAACCAAGGAAAAATGCGGGTTCACAGACTACAAGCTCTGCAACGATTTTAACCTCAGGGAATACTGCAAAGACGACTGGCTCAACGAGCCCTGCCAAGGCGGCGATTCTCGCGCTTTGAGGGTATATGACAACGAGAATTCCACGAGCTATAGCAACATCGACTACATGTGTGTAGACGGAAGATGGGAGAACCGCATGAACTATTACTGCTCCGAAGGCAGGGGTTGCGGTTCGGGCGGTTTCCAGCATTGCTATGAAAGCGACATTATCGGTACAGCCTGCGATGACAAGAACAAGGACACCACGTGGATTCACAAGGACGACTGTGACTTTATGTGCGTGAACGGCAAGTACGAATTTATGGCACCCCCGACAATGTAATACGAATGGAGGATAAAAACATGAAAAAGAATATTTTGTTCAAGACATTCGATTGCGTAACCCTAATCGTCTCATTCGGGCTGATTGCCTGCGGCGATGACTCGAGTTCCAACCCCATTTCTAACACACCCTCATGTACCGCACTTACTCCTGAATGTGGCGTGCCTTACGAAAGCAGTTCTTCTCCGGTAGTAGATAATTCTTCCGATGCAGGAATTACATCGTCTGATGCCGCAAGTTCCTCGTCCATCGTGTTGTCCAGTTCCAGCATCGAAAACGTCGAAAGTTCGTCATCGGTAGTAAAGCCCAATTCGTCAAACTCCGGCGAAACGTGCATCCACATGAGCGACATTCCTGCCGACAGCGATTCTGACCCTTGGTGTTTCAACCAAGAAGGCCAACACGCCGTGGACTGCTTCACGCACGAGGCCTACCTCTGCGCAAAGGGTTTCTGGGAGCCGGCCCAAGACTGCGACACCACCAAAGAAAGGTGCGGGTTTGACGACTACAAGCTCTGCACGAAATTCGGCATCGATGAGTTCTGCAACGACAAGTGGCTTAACGAGCCTTGCTCCGAAGAAGACGGAAGTCGAGATCTCCACAGACGGGACTCCACCGGTGCAGAAACCAATGGATTCATCAACTATATCTGCGTCGACGGCAAATGGGTGGACCGTTTCAGCCTTTACGAGTGCAGCACAGGCAAAAATTGCGGTGGGACAAGCAAAGCCGAGTGCAGAACGAATGATATCATCGGTACCGCCTGCGATGAAAAAGACAGAGAGAACTCATGGATTACCAAGGACGGTTGTGAATTCCAATGCAGAGACGGCAAGTACGAATTCGTTCCGCCACCCGTCTACTAAATCAATCCATTAATCTTCAAAGGCCCTGCACAGGGGCTTTTTTTTAATGCTTTGCACTTGCTGTTAGCTCAGCTTTGTTCCTAATAATTTTGCCATGTCTGGCGGGAAGTCGTGATTTTCAAATTCACGGGGTTCGTCCCAATACGGGAGCAAAATCTGCACTTTGTACGCATAAAGCATCTGGTGGTGCGCCCCCAAAACCCGGTAATCTTCTTCAGTCAGCTCTCCGCGGGTCATCTTGTCGTAATAGACGCCCCCATGGCTATAAAGGCGGTCGCCCACGATGGGGAAACCCAATTCCAGTAGATGCGCACGAATCTGGTGTTTGCGCCCGGTCAAAAGTTCAGCCTCGACCACGTCAAGCATTCCCAAGTCCGGGTGTTCTACCGAGAATAGCTTGCGGAAGCGCGTATGGCAAGGCTTGCCGTCATAAAAATGGTGCATGCGCAGCCGAATCGGGTCGGTAGGGTCTTCGCGCAGCGGCATTTCGCAATCCACGACGCCATCCTTATCCACCGAAACACGCCGACCGAGTTTCGCAAAAAAATGTTCTTCAGGAACAGGCCCGTCGGGGAAGCCCGCAGGCACGACGGCCAAGTAGAACTTGCGCAACAAAATCCGGTCTAGATTCTTTTGGAAACGGGACGCCGTAGAGGCATCCTTCGCAAATAGCATGAGCCCGCCGGTATCGCGGTCGAGCCGGTGCATCGGGGTGGCCGACTCGCAGTCAAAGGCCCTGCGGATAATCGCAGCAAAGGTATTGTAGAAAATACGGCCCGTATGGTGAACCGGAACGCCCGCCGGTTTTGCCACCAGCAAAAACTCGTCATCCTCGAAAACCGTCGTGAAGTGGGTCGGGACCTCAGGTTCGGTATAATTCTCCACGTGGTAGACCACTTTGTCGCCGCGATGCGCGATGGACTCTACTGTGGCCACCTCGCCGTTCAGCGTCACGAGCCCGCGTGTCAGGCGGTCAAACCAGTCTTCGCGACTATGATAGGTAAAACGCTCGCACAGGGAATCCAGCAAAAAACGTCCGTCCTGTTCAGGGCGAATTTCGCTTTCGAAGAACATATCCGATGGGGCTTTCTCGTACTGCATAATCCTATCGTCCTAAAGCAACCCAATCATTCAAGCTTGGTTCGAACGTATCCCGAAGAATCGCGGGCTCCTTCTTTGACTTCAAAGGCAAGCGCACCGATCACGGCGCCATCCTTGAACGCCGTTTCCACGCGGTACTTGCCTGCCGGGGCGTTCGTCTTTTTGCTGTAGCTGCGGTAGCCCATCTCGCGACCACCATTGATACGCATACGCCCAGAAGACACCCTGTCCGTCAACTTGTATGTCGCATCGTTTGGGCCCTTGTAATACCAGCGGTACTCGATTTCGGCCTTCAAATCGGCCGGGGCGTACACAGAACTCAAGTAGTAAAGCGGCATGTCGGCATCGCGGTGTACCGACGATGACTTCAAACCGAGTTTCTGCAAAAAGCTCGGCGCATCGACATCGCAACTGTAATCCGTCTTGTCGAAGTTGATGCAGGCCACCTGTTGCTTGAGCACGAGCGGCACCGGGGGAACCCAGTTCATCACATAAGCCGTAATCAATGCAGCACTGATGGCAATAGGCGCAATCAGCACCTTCTTGCTACGGCGGGACACCTTCTGGATAAACACGCATATCCCTAGCGAAAGGAGCGTGCTGAACACGAACAGAATAAGCCCGATTCTATGGACAAGGTAAGGGATGGTGAAGTTCAGAAACATGGTGCCGAGCAAACAGAGGAACGCAAGGCTCACGCCGAAACTTTCGTACTTCTTCTGCAAGAATTCGTTACCCACAAGGAGGATCGCAAGCAAAATCACCAAGATAAGCGAAGCGATGGAACCGCTACTCTTGAAATAGCATACCACAAGCGCACTGAACAAGCTACCGAAGCAGAATTGCACCGCCCAACTGAAGCGGTTCTTCCAAGTTTCACTCCATTCACGGTCCAAAAAACGGTGTTCCACGACAATGGCGTTTTCGGGTATCGCCGTAGATTCGTAACCAACGTCGTTCGCAATTTTCTGGGCAACATTTTTCGCCTGGCTAGAGGCCGTTTTCAATTTTTCGGAGGCGGCATCCGTGACCGTCTTGAGCTTTTCAGAAGCAATCCCGGTCGCCGGCTTCGCGAGGTTCGACACCTTGGAAACGGCGGACTTTACCTGCCCAGGAATGATTGGACGGCTATCCCCGTCCTTCCTTGTAAAGGGATTCAGACGGGAAACAAAGCCTGTACGAGACGGGGCCTTCGCAACTGCCGCAGGTGCCGACTTGGGCGGAACAGGAGCGGGTTTGGGAGCCGCCTTCGCTTGCGGGCGCGGCGCGGCCGCACGGGCCGCCATGATACGATCCCTGGTCCAGCCTTCGGGGTGTTCCATGTGCGCCGACAGGAGAATCACAAGGATGAGCGCACCCGAATAGTATGCAAGCAAGAAGATAAGGTCACTGTTCTCGACCATCTGCCCGAGCGTCACGGAATCCCAGAAGAATCCGCCCAGGAAAGCGATTGCCGGGAAGAACTTTTCCGCCTTCTGTACAAAAGGTTTCTGTCGCAGGTTATCAACGAATTGCATGATTACCCCTTAAAAATCAAACCCTATATAAGTCGTGTTCACGAATATAGTCGTACACACACTGTTCCAGACCTTCCGGCTTGTCGCTGCTGCAAAGCAACGCCTTCCGGATAGCCGTGCTAGAATAGATGCCGTCAAAACCGTTTTCCGGGCCGAGCCAGTAGAGCGGCGCATAACCGTTCGCCTCGTGTACCGCAAGATCGGGCTTGGGGTAACCTCGACGCGAAAAAACAATCAGTTCGAAATCGCGCAAGAGCAAATGGCCGTTGTAGTTCGTGCCGTAAAAATTCAGCGGGTCACGCCAATGAGGGATGCCCTGGTAGCTGTCGGCCCCCACAAGCAAACGGAAATTCACATCGGGGAACTTAGCCTGAAGCCCCTGCAAAAAGACATACGTCCCGCGAAAATCCCCCTGCTGGATTTCTTCGTCCGACAAAACAAGGCGCGGGTCATCTCCTGTTACCAACTCAAGCATCGCAAAACGGTCTTCCGGGGAAGCACAGAGCGTCTTGTCCCAGCGATCGGGACTCGGGATAAACCAGACTTCGTCGCAAAGGCCCCGACGGAGGCAATGGCGCGCCACAGAAACATGATCCTTATGTACCGGGTCGAACGCACCACCCATAACAGCCACATTCTTCATGACATGTTCAATCACAAACACAACCGCCTAGTAAACATACGTGGCAAAGCCAATATTGAACTGCAGACGAGTCCCTTCGACAGACTCGTTCAGGAACGGATCGTAATGATCCGACACCCAGCGGTAACTGATTTCCGCAAAAAGCATCGCCTTGCCGAAAAGAGACAGGATAGAACCTACACCGGCAGCCCATTCGTTCCACGCCACGTCACCGAGGTCGCTCAATTCCTTAGACCGGGAATAGCCACCCATCATATAAAGTTGACTCAAAAGGTGAACACCGAGTTCGATATCGAAGTCGGAATGCTCGATATCCGTTTCCTTGCCATTGTCCGGTTTTTCGGAATAGTCAAAGAACCCGTAACCGGCGCGCAAGAAACCGAAACCGGGATACCAGAAACCAATCATCGGTTCAATCTGGCGAAGTCCAAGACCGCGCTCCTTCCCCACGCCCGTACCGCTACCAAAGCCGAGGGCGCCCCCCACGAATATGGGCACATGGATATTGACGGTCGTCGTAGACGAGGACCCCAAATCCGTTGACGGGGCCGTCTGCCCAAAGGCCACGGCCGCGCAAACAGCTATAATCGCAAGAAATCGTTTCATGTCACATTACCAAGATAATGGCGAACGCAAGGCCAACAACCACGTTAAAAACAGAGTCCACCCTGGCCAAGATAAAGAAATTCTTTGATATTCTCCCTTCGCGGATAATCCGCGTCACCATGGCGTCGCTACAGAAAAGCGAAACCGCCGCCTTGCACGCGACAATCAGCGTTATCCACCAGACAAGGCCCGAGAAAAAGGAGAGAAGCACGACAGCAACAGAAATGGCTAACGAGAGCCCGAAATTGGAATAGCGGATCGATGCGCCCGAAGACTCGCTCTGCGCCATCAGGTGGCGGAATTCGTCCACTTTGTCGCAAATGGAGGCGTATGCGGTGATAGCCTGGGACATATTGTACCCCACCAGAATAACGGCAGCGACGATTGCGATTTTGATGACGATATCCATTTATTGCACCTGAATACACCCAATATAATTTTTTAGATGGCGGCAAATTACATCGGAGCATTAAAAATGCTACATTGTAGCCGAATGTTAGAAGACGACGAATTCGAAGGAGCCCAGGCAAAGCACACGTCAAAGCCATCCAGACGTGACCACCGGTCCCGTCGCATTGACGCTATGCGCGAATGGAACACCGGAGTCGTCGACGAGCGCCCGGTCAAGGAGCGTTTCAGCAGAGAATTCAAGAAACCCAAAATCAAGCGGATCAAGAATCCCATCGAAAACATCGGCGAAGAAAACTGCGAAAAGGGCCTCGTGGTGGAAGTCCACCGCCGCACCTGCGAAGTCCGCCTAGAAAACGACCCCTACACGGTCGTCACGGCCATGTACCGTGCGACAACGACCAAGGAACTGGGCGAATTCCCCACCGTCGGGGACCGCATCCTTTTGGGCCAGGTCAACGACGGCGAAGACGACGGTTCGGGAGTCGGCTCCCAGAAATACTGTGTCGTCCGCGTTTTCCCCCGCAAAAGCGAACTCCGCCGCCCCGGCCCGCGCGACAGCTTTTACAAGCAACAGACTCTCGCTGCAAACATTGACCAAGTCATCATCGTCGCAAGCGTCGTCCAACCCGAATTCAACTACGGATTTGCCGACAGGTTCCTGCTTGCCGCAAACCTGAACAACCTCCCCTTCGTCATGGTGCTGACCAAGATGGACCTGCTGGGGGACGCGCCGATGCCCGAAGCCATCCAGGACTTCATCAGCATCGTGGACAAGTTTATCCCGGTGAGCGTCAAGACCGGCGAAGGCCTCGACGATTTGCGCAAAGTCCTCGAAGGGAAATCCTCCGTTTTCAGCGGGCAGAGCGGAGTCGGCAAGTCGACACTCATCAACGCGCTCGTCCCAGATGCAGAACTCCGCACAGGTGACGTACGCGAACGCGACGGCAAGGGCCGCCACACAACTACATCGTCGAGCCTGCTGGATTTCCCCGGCGGAGGCTACGTCATCGACACCCCGGGCATACGCAGCATCGGCCTCATGGACATGGAAGCAGAGACCCTCGCAAAGATTTTCCCCGGATTTTTCGAAGGCGACCTTTTCACATGCAAGTACAGCAACTGCATGCACCTCAAGGAACCCGGATGCGCCGTAAAAGAAGCCGTCGAGAACGGGACACTCAGCCGCGCCCGCTACGAAAGCTACCTTAGAATTTTAAATTCAGGGAAATAGAAGATGCTCGCCGCCCTTTTCAAGATGACCCGCCCCAAGAACATCGTGATTGCCGTAATCACGCTTGTAGTTGGGTATGCTTTGCTAAAAAATTATCCGTCTATATTTAGCCTCGTATTGCAATCGCTCGGATTTGCATTCGCCATCGGGTTTGCAAACATCCAGAACGACATTTTGGACCTAGAAAGCGACAAGATGAACCGCCCCGAACGCCCGCTCGTGACCGGAAAGGTTTCGGTGAAGGCCGCTCGCAGGGCGTGGATTGTCTTGTTCGTCCTGATGCTCCTTTGCGGCGGCGGAGACAGCCTCATCCAAGCCTTCAGCGACAACGGGCTTTTCTTTTGGAAGCGTCCGACCGCAATATGCTACCTTTCTTTCCCGCTATGGTTTTTCCTGTTTCTCGGCTTACTCCTCATCGCCTACAATAAGTGGCTCAAGCATATTCCTCTTTTGAAAAACATGATAGTCGCCTTCCTGTGTACGACTCCCCTGCTTTTTGCCGTACAGCATTTTTTCCAGTTCAATACAAGTTGCGTCCATACAGAATTCCTTTGGGCGATCATCCCCGCGATTCCATTCGCATTCCTACTCACGACCGCTCGCGAAATCTACAAGGACCTGGAAGACGAAACGGGCGATTTGAAGGCGGGCATCATGACCTTCCCGCTTATCGCGGGCTCGGCGACGGCGCGGAAGCTTGCCGGCGCGATTATCGTTTTCACATGGATTTCGTTACCGATTCCGGTATTCTACATGGACAAGGTGTTCGGGCACAACTACCCACCGCTGTTCCTGATTATTACGGGCATAGCGCTCACACCGATATTTGCCTATGTGCTTGTGCAGGCGCACAAAGCACAATACAGAAAATCGCAATCCGCTGTGAAGATTGCGATGTTTGCCGGGCTCATCGCCCTTATTGTGTGCTGCTAGATTATTCAGCGAGTTTCATCCGGCCACAGTAGGCGCCACGGGCCGTGGGCTTACCCTGCAACTTGCGGCCCTTCAGGTCGAAGTCGCGAGCCATCTTGTATTGCTCGGCAGGCAGCCTCGTGCGAGCAAGCGCCGATTTATATTCGTTGAACCTTACAATCACGTATGCCTCTTCGACATCGCTGTAATTCTTGTTCCCTTTTACTTTGTAAAAGACCTTGTATTCACCCGATTTCCTGACAGTCGGGAGTTCCGATGAATATGTACCATTCACGCCCACCTTATAGAGCAACGTACCATTTTCAGCCTTTCCCTCCCAAACAAGCTGCATTTCCCGGTCCGGATCATAGAGTTCTTTGTTGGGAGTTGGCGCCACCAAGAGTTTCGCAGGAGCCTTCTTGATTTCTACAGTAAAGCTCTTCTCGCCTATGCCATAATAATTTTCGTCACCCTTTACTTGGTAATAAACCGTATATTCACCAGCATCCGTAGCCGCCGGGAGTACATTCATGTATTGGCCATTCTTTCCGAGTTTATAAAGAATCTTGCCATGTTCAACCCTGCCTGCAACAACAAGATCCTGCTCCTGGCCCGTATAGACAAGATTTTTGACAGGGGACGGTGCCGCCACGAGTTTTGACTCAAGCCTGTTAATTTTCACAGACAAGCTATCTACACCGAGATCTTCGTAATTCTCGTCGCCTTTCACCTTGTAATAAATCGTGTACACGCCCGCCTTTGTCGCCTTTGGCAGTTGTTCAGTAAATTTGCCCTCTTTATCTAGCTTGTACATAATTTTGCCATGCTCGGCATCGCCTGCCACAATGAGCGTCTGAGCCTTACCCGTATAGGCGAGATCTTTGATTGCGCTGGGAGCCGTCACAAGTTTTGCTGGTTGTTTGACAATAACAGCCCACTGCGCATAAAGCGTCACAATATCACCAGCGACATCTGTGAGGTTCTTGACAGAAGTTTTATCATCGTAAGCAAGCCCTGTACCATCAACTTCAGTATTCCACCCATCAAACACATAACCACTACGAGTAAACTTATTTTCCGTAAGAACAAAATATCTTCCATAAATTAAGCGTTGCCCATCCATAGAACCAGCGCCACCATTAGAATTGAACACCACATCGTAAGTCTCGAAAATAAAGAGCGTATCTGAAACACCATCGGGATATTCAATATCAGCAACCCTTATTGTACCGCAACTACCTTCACTGGTGCCAATAGTGCGCGACGTTTTATTAGATATTTTTGCGATTACCTTAGTCACACCATCCGTAATCAAGATATATCCAGCACTCCCCCTATAGCCACCACCAATAGCGCCTCCGCCATTACCGTTCTCGCTACCAACAGCAGTTACCGTACCACCACTGATTGTGATATTACCGACACTGCCCTGAAGACCCCCTCCAATACCCGCACTAGATGTACCAGCCTTAACAGAAACGATTCCGCCGCTAATCGTAATATCCTGGCAAGAAGCCGATTGACCGGAACCAATACCGGCAGACGTATAACGGCTCGATGCCGTAATAATGCCACTTTCGATTACGATATTGCCACAATCTATTTCTAGACCGCCACCAATTCCAGCACCCGCAATGCCGCTGGCATCAAGCGAACCAGTTCCCTTGATGGTCAACGTATCATTAATCGGCACATGAATGCCAGGATAAGATTGATAGAAGCCCTTCACTCTGTTCGCACCCATGAGAACAATCGTGCAGTTGCCTTCACAAGAAATTCCCGCCCATTTATAAGCATCGTTATTCACACCCTCGATAATTACGCTGTCAAGAGTCACCGTAGCACCATCAGCGATGGATATCTTGTAATAGCCAGCAAGCGAATCCGTCAACGTGTCACCATCATGAGCCCTGTAATCCCCCTTCAATTCTGCGAGATTTCCGCCGAACCACTGGGCATATAACGTAATTTCGCCCTCAGATGCCGCAAGATTCCGCACAGAAGCCATATCAACATAGTGAGTGCCGCTGCCATCGGCCTCTGTATTCCAACCAGCAAATAAAGAACCATTCTTGGTAAATGCGTTTTCTGTAAGCACTTGTTGAAGCTTGCAAAAAGCGCTTTGGTCTTCCATTGTCCCTTCACCACCGTTTTTATCAAAATGAATCGTATAAGTTTCAGTAAAGGGGTATTCTAACCTGTTGTCTGTAATTTCGCCCGTTTCTACACCAGCGATGAAGACATGATTAATAATATCATTCTCAGAATAAGAATCAACAATGCCGATACTGTAAGTGGCCTGCGCCCCCGCCACAGCTTCGACATGAGTTTCATCGCCACTAATCAAGACACGTTCAATAGAACAATAAATGCCACCGATACCCGCTGCAGCATGGGAACCCACGGCCTTCACCGTACCACCGACAATCGAAATATTACCAGCAGTCGCCAAAGCACCACAACCTATCCCCGCAGCAAACGAACTATCGCTTCGGGTTTCGATTACACCCCCACTAATCGTGATGTTGCCGACAGAGCCACCAGGAGCACCTCCGATAGCGGCTCCTTGCCAAGCCCCCTTGGCAACAATAGAGCCCCCTTCGATTTCAATGTTTCCACAATCTATATCCTTGCCGCAACCAATACCGGCACCTTTCCCATTACTGCCTACATCAAGTGAGCCATCGCCCTTGATAGTGAGCGTACTACCACTCGGCACATAAATGCCGGGATAAGAATTGTAGAAGCCACGTACCTTATTATCGCCATTCAGCACAATCGTGCAATTGCCCTCGCAAGTGATCCCAGCCCATGGATAGGCTTCGTCATCCTCGCCCACAATGATTGCACCATTAAGCGTCACCGTCGCACTGTCGGCAACGGATATCTTGAAATTGCCGGTTAGCGAGTCTGTCAACGTGTCGCCATCCTGGACAACCGTATTAGACGTAACCAATGATAAGTCCAAGGCATTTCCCGCAAATGTCGCAGCAGCAGAGAGGGCGATTGTTGCGACAGCCATCGGCAAATTCATTAATTTCATAATTTAACCTTTTTTATTTTACAAGAATTTTTATAAAAAATCCCACTTCAAGTTTAATTTTTTTCAAAGGAAAAAACATGAGGGCGGAAAAGAACTGGGAAAGAAATTCTTTCCCGTTCTTTCTTTTTACCCTTCCTTGGAATTATTTTACAAGTTTCATCCTGCCGACATAAGCACCACGAGCCATAGACTGGCCTTGCAGTTTGCGGCCCTTCAAATCGAAATTGCGTTCCATTTCGTATTGTTCAGCAAACACTCTAGCCTGGCCAATCGAAGTCGGTTTCTCGGCAATTTCAACAGTCAAGCGCATTTCCGATACATCGCTGTAATTCCTATCGCCCTGAACCATGAAGTAAACCGTGTACGTCCCCGGCTCAGTCGCTTTCGGCCGTTTTTCAGAGTACTCGCCGTCCTTACCCAGTTTATAGAGTACGGTGCCGTTTTCAGCTGCACCCGCATTCACGAGGAACTGTTCTTCACCCGTATAGACAAGATCCTTGACGGCGCTAGGCATAACTGCGAGTTTCGACGCACGCTTTTCGATTTTCACAACCAAGAAGTTTTCGCTTACATCGTTATAATTTTTGTCACCCACCACTTTATAGTAAACAACGTACTTGCCTGCATACCTAGCAGTCGGGATATCTTCCGAATAATTGCCGTCAAGCCCAAGCTTATAGAGGACAGTTCCGTTTTTGGCCGTGCCAGCCCTCACAAGCGTCTGATCCTTACCTGTATAGACAAGGTCGTCAAAGGCTCTAGGAGCAAGCACGAGCTTTGAATCGGCCTTGGCAATTTTGAACGCCACGGTGACTTCGCCAGCATAATCATTTTTGCCCACGATGGTCGCAGTCATCACACCCGCATTCTTGTTTCTGGAATAGTTCACGCTATAGTCCTTCCCCTTGGTAAGTACCGTCTTACCATCAATCACAACCACCTCGGGGTTAAGAGGCGCGCCCGTGTAAGTCTGCAAAGAATCATAGAGAACGATAATGTCGCTATGGCTCAACTTTTTAACCCACTGCGCATAAAGCTTCACCGTAGCATCGGCTTTATCGGTCAGATTTTTCACCTTGGCGTTGTTTTGGAATTGGTCACCTTTGCCATTTCGCATCGTATTCCATCCGTTGAACACGAAATCCTTGCGAACAAATTTATTCTTTAAGAGTTCCGCTTCTTTGTCATAAGCAACCGACATACTGTCCATGGTACCGGTGCCACCGTTAGCATCAAAGCGAATCACATACTTATTAGCAAGCCACTGCGCATGGAGGCACACACGACCACCGGCCGAATCCGTGAGATTCTGGACAGAATCTCTATCGGCATAAGCATCGCCTTTGCCATTTTCCTTCGTATTCCACCCGTTAAACGTGTATCCGTTACGGAAGTAAGGATTCGGCAAAAGCTCTACCTTGGGCGCATCGTAAAAGAAATACTGGGGACCAATCTGGCTACCCGCTAGGCGAAAACCGCCGTTGGCATCAAAATACACCAGATATGTCTGGAATAAATAAACGCTATCGGCAACACCTTTTTCGAACTCGACCCCCGCTAGATTTACAAGACTGACTTCATTAGTATCTTCGGGAGCATTTGCGCCGAGTCCAATACTGTACGGGGCATTTTCCCCAGCTTTCGCTGTAACTTTGGGCACATTTTTGCCAAAAGAGATCAATCCGACTGATCCACCTAAACCACCACCGATACCGGCAGCTGAATCACCACCTGTAGCCATGACGGTGCCGCCGACAATTTCGATGGAGCTTATTGCTCCCTCGTAACCGCCGCCTATGCCAGCGCCACCGAAGCCACCCAAAGCAGTGATCATCCCGTCCTCTATCACAATATTACCACCATTTATATTGTGACCGCCACCGATACCGGCCGCGTAACCGTTACTGCGAGCTTCCAACGAACCCTCACCCTCAATATAGAGGCTATCATCCTCAGGCACAAAGATTCCAGGGAACCCTTCATAGAACCCCGTAACCTTGTTTTCGCCTTCTAGGATGATCGTGCAGGATCCCTCGCAAGTGATTCCGGCCCACGAATAAACACTATCATTCACCCCATTGATGGTCACACCATTAAGCGTCACTGTGGCGCTGTCGGCAATCGATATTTTAAAATTGCCGCTCAAAGTGTCCGTCAGCGTATCGCCACTCAGGGCTACCGTATCTGACGTAACCAACGATAAGTTAATGGTTGTCCCCCCAAATGCCGCAGCCGTAGACAGAACAGTCGCAATGGCTGCAATTGACATATATGTCATTTTCATTGTACATCCCCCTATTGTGAATTCTGCAAAGACAAGTTATTGCAAAATTTCAGTATAAGTTTACCTCTTTTTTTTAAACAAAGTCAACGTCTCCAAAAAAATGAAGGAATCCGTGATTTTTTTCTCATGTTTTCGACTTTTTACATTCGAACGGTCAAAAAAGAGACCCTGCCATGGGACAATATGGACGTATTACATATTTTGTAATACACCTTTCGGGGCAAAATGAGCGTTTCCAGAGCCCAATATTTACCGAACAAGAGCCCAAACGGAGCCAAAAAAGCCAAGCGGGAATACAGGCTCCCTTACATTTATTGTAATACCAAAATCGCCTCAAACCCGCATAAATAAAGGGATCCAGCGGTTCCAGTCCAAGAAAAAAGTATAAGGAACCCACGAGCCGAGCCCATGCCCAATTCCTATATTTTCGCGCGACCGCTTCCCTGCTTGCACCCGTCCGGGTGGGCTGTGACCTTCGAGGTAGGGGGAGCAAACATTTCAAAGAGGCGTTATGCTCGACGAATTGCACGAAGAATGCGGCGTTATCGGCATTTACAATGGCGACAACGTTGTACGGAATATCACCATGGGGCTTTATGCCCTGCAGCACCGCGGCCAGGAAAGTGCCGGATTCGCAGTCACCGATGGAGACAAGGTACGCGTCCGCAAGTCCATGGGGCTTGTATCCACCCTGCTCCGCGAACACAATGTCGATGAACTGCAAGGTTTTGCAGGCATTGGCCACGTACGCTACAGCACCACCGGGGCATCGACGCTCGCCAATGCGCAGCCGATTCTCGTGAGTTGCAAATGGGGGCAGATCGCTGTCGCCCACAACGGCAATATCACGAACGCGAACGAGCTCCGCGCCGAGATGGAAGCCGAGGGGCACATCTTCCAGACGACATCCGATTCCGAAATTCTCCTGCACGAAATCGCACGCACCGAGGCCGACACCTTGGGAGATGCCATCAAGAAGGCCATTTCCAAATTTACCGGCAGTTTCTGCCTCGTTTTCATCTGCAAAGACACGATGTTTGTGGCCCGCGACGGCTTCGGGTTCCGCCCGCTCTCCATCGCCCGCATGGGGAAAGCCTGGTGCGTAGCCAGCGAGACTTGCGCCTTCGATTTGCTGGGCGCCCACTACATTCGCGATATCCAGCCGGGCGAATTTTTGACCATATCAAACAACGGTCTCCATTCCGAGCGGTTCACCCACAAAGACCGCCTCGCCCACTGCATTTTTGAATATATCTACTTCAGCCGCCCCGATTCCAAGATTTTTGAACAAAGTTGCGATAAAATCCGCCGCAAGATGGGCAAGCAGCTCGCCAAGGAATGCCCTGTAGACGCAGACATCGTGATTTCCGTGCCCGACAGCGCCACAACCGCAGCACTCGGATACTCGCAGGCCAGCGGAATCCGTTTTGAAATCGGGCTCCTCCGCAACCACTATGTGGGCCGCACCTTCATCGACCCCACACAGAACGTGCGCGAACAAAAAGTGAAGCTCAAATTCAACCCCATCGAAGGGGTGCTCAAGAACAAGCGCGTGTGCGTTGTCGAAGACTCCATTGTGCGCGGCACCACTCTCAAGATTTTGTCGAGGATGCTCCGCGACGCAGGCGCCCTCGAAGTCCATATCCGCATCGCATCGCCTCCTGTTGCGCATCCGTGCTTTTTCGGGATGGATTTCCCGAGCCAGGGCGAGCTTGCCGCCAGTTCCATGACACCCCCCGAAATTGCGAAAATGCTGGGAGTCGAAAGCCTCGGCTACCTGAGCGTGGAAGGGATGAAGGAATGTACCGGCGAAGGCGAGAACTACTGCGCCGCCTGCTTCGACAACGACTACCCCGACTACATCGGGACAGACACGAACAAAACTCGCTGTGGGTAAAAGAAACGAAGGCTAAATCCTTCGTTTTGATTAAACTTGATCAAAGGTCCACTTGACGTGGTCCATCATGAAGTCATGCGCATCAAAGGCCAAGCCAAACTGGTCCTTGATTTTGCTGACATCAAAGAGCATCGGGTCGTCGGACCAGCCGAGATCCGTTTCCACGATTTTGGACTTGCAGCCAGGCTTCAGGGAAATCATCATCTCGGCAATTTCCTTCCAGCTAATCCATACTTCGCCGAGCCCGAGGAAAATTTCCTCGTTCTTGTCGGATTCCAGAACCTTCATGTAGAGTTCGGCTTGCTGGCTCGCATGGATGAACTGCGTTCCATCGTTCTTGATGATATTGATGTCCTGATTGTCCTTGACGGCACGCGCCATGTCGAAAAAGCGCCTGTCGGGCTGGGAACAACCATCAATGTACGCCGGATTGCCGAACGTGTACCCCGGACGGATGATATTGCGTTTCATCTTGACATCGGGGAAATAGCGGCCATAGCCATGCGTAAAGCCAATCACGAAAGCCTCGCCCGCCGCCTTGGTCGCCCCGTAGAGGTCCATCGGCAAGTTGCTGGTCATTTCGCGCATCACAGGGCGCATGCGGCCCATTGCCGCCGTACTGCTCGTGAAGATAAATTTTTCGCAACCCGCGCTGGCAGCCATTTCGAGGAGGGCCACCGTAGCACGCGTATCGTTCATGAGGATGGCGCCCGGGGTATCGCCCCAGCCAAGCGCAATATGGATGCAGGCGTCGCACCCTGCCAAGCCCTCGCCGAGCTTGTCAAAATCCGTAAGGGACGACTCTACAAAAGAGACCTTTTCATTGGAGCGCAGCGAAGGCATCTTGTTGGGGTGACGAGTCGCAATGACGACATCGTGGCCTTTTTCAAGCAACGCCTTGACTACATAGTGTCCAATGAATCCTGTACCGCCCGTAACGAATACACGCATGCCAATATCCTCACATTTGGTTTATAAATATAATCTCTTTGAACCCCAATAGACAATGTAAACCATTTTTTCCAACATAAATAATCCTTATTTCAACGAATTATATGAATCATCGATGCTCAATATCACAACGCAGCGAATTTCCTACGGAATTTTTCTAAGTTTTCAGCGTATCAGTGGGATTCTTCAATCCCTAACCACTATTTACCAACCACTAACCACTTTTTATCATGGATATTAACGAACTCGCTCAAAAGCACATCTTGAACCAGCCGCTCTACGTGACCGGCAAGCCCATCGCCTACACCGCCCGCGAATTCGGCCTCGACCCGAAAGAAATCGACAAGCTCGCGAGCAACGAGAACCCGTTCGGCCCGAGCCCGAAGGGCATGGAAGAGGCCCGCAAGGCTTTGGAAGAAGTGAACCTCTACCCGGATGGCGGCAGCTACGACCTCATCGGAAAGATTGCTGAGTTCCGTGGCGTGAAGCGCGAACAGATTGCTGTGGGTAACGGCAGCAACGAGCTCCTGGACATGATTGCCCAGGTGTTCCTCGGCCCCGGCACCGAAGCCGTGATGGGCAAGCACAGTTTTGCCGTCTACAAGCTCGCCACCATGGCGATGAACGCGAAGATTATCGAAGTCGACATGCCGGCCCCGGCCTACAACTACGACCTCAAGGCCATGCGCGCCGCCGTGAACGAGAAGACCCGCATCGTGTTCCTCGCGAACCCGAACAACCCGACCGGTTCCGACCTCACCGCCAAGGAAATCATCGACTTCGCCGACAGCCTCCCGGAAACCTGCGTGCTCGTGATGGACGAAGCCTATACCGAATTCATCGAAGACACGCCGGAACTCGTCCCGGATTTCAACAGCCGTATCGCCGAAGGCAGGAACATCATCTGCTGCCGTACGTTCAGCAAGATCTACGGTCTCGCAGGCCTCCGC